>JABRVX010000077.1 GCA_039961735.1 Fimbriimonadia bacterium | reverse complement strand
CGTTGCGCAATGCCCTTACGCCGGGGAACGACTTGTTGATGTTCAGCATCTCCAGCGCGAGCGGCATGACGGGAAGGTTCCGCTGAGGCCGGCCCGATCCTGCGCCGAAGTACAATCGTCCTATGGCTTTGGAACTGCTGCCGGCGCGGAACGAGGACTCGCCCGCTGTCATCCGCGTGATCCGCACGGTGTACGACGAATACGGTTTCACATGGGAAAGCGGCGGTTACCACGCCGACTTGGAACACATCGAAGAGCACTACCCCGCCATGGGTGGGGCTTTCTGGGTGCTGCGTCAGGATGGCCAAGTGGTTGCGACGTGTGGGGTCCACGCGCACACCGAGTCGGACTGCGAGCTCGCGAGGCTCTACCTGCTTGCCCGCTTGAGGGGCCAAGGAATCGGCAGCAAGCTGTTTCTCCACACACTCGATTGGAGTAGGGCGCAGGGGTTTCGCAGGATGTTCATCTGGTCGGATGTGAAACTGACCTTGGCGCACTCACTTTACTTCCGGCATGGCGCCAAGTGGATAGGCCAAAGGCGCTGCAACGACCCGGATAATAGTCTCGAGCACGGGTTCCTTTACATGCTCTAGGGAGCGAAGTCCGGCTCTAGCCCGGCACCTTTAAACACTTGTGTCTTGATCGGCTTCGGCTTACCGCCATCGGTTATATCCGAGTATTGGACCAACAGCGATACCCGCCGGTTGCTGAAGTGGTATTTGTCCTCGGGTACTCGGGGCCGCGTGTCGGCGTAGGCGCGCACTTGGGATAGCTGCTCCTCCCGCCCGTACTTTTTCATGGTCAGGCGGGCGGTGTTGGCGCGGTCGAACGACAGCTCCCAGTTCGAGTACCTCCCGGTAGAGTACTGCCTGGCGTCGGTGTGGCCCTCGATGATCACTTGGTTCGGGATCTGCGCGATCTCCTCGGCAAGCATCCGCAGCAATTGCTCGGCCTGTGGGTTGAGTTCTGCACTGCCCAGGGCGAAGAAGGCGGCGTCCATTCGGTCCACAAGCTCGATGCGCAGCCCTTCCGAGGTCAGCCGCAGGTGCACCTGACCTGCCAGACCGGTGTGCCTCCGCATCTTTTTGAGGGCCTTCTCGATATCACTCTTCACCTGTCGCATGTTCTTCTTTTCGCCCAATCGCCCTGCGCCGGATGCCTCTGCCAACTGCCCGCCCGTCTTTTCACTGCCACCCTCGGCCATTCCCGTCGTGGCGAAGGGGTTGCGCCCACTCTGGTACCCGGCGCTGAACCCGATCGGATCGTTGAAGTACCCCTCGATGGCTTTTCGCGTTTCCTGGTTCAGGCCGAGGATCCACATAACCAGGAAGAAAGCCATCATAGCGGTCATGAAGTCGGCGAACGCTACCTTCCAGGCACCGCCGTGGTGGCCGCCGTGTTTCTTGCTCTTCTTGACAATCCGTACGGCCTGTTCTTCGGGCATAGGCTATGCCGCCTTCTCCCTTACGAAGTCCTCCATCTCGTTGAACCCTGGTCGCAGCTCGGGTTCGATGTTGCGGCGGGCGAATTCGCAACAGGTGAGGGGAGCTTCGCCGCGTCCGAACGAGATAAGGGCGTTCTTTATAGCCATCATGTACATGTGCTGAGCATGCACGCGCATCTTCATGGCGGAGGAGAGAGGCCCGAAGATGCCGTACGCGCAGAGGACACCCAGGAACGTTCCGACCAAAGCTGCCGCCACGTGGTGACCGATTTCCGCAGGGCTGCCACCCACCGAACCCATGGTAATCACGACGCCCAACACTGCCGCGACGATCCCGAAACCAGGCATCGCATCGGCAACCGACTGCACGAGGTTCGGAATCACCATCTCCTGCTCGTGTGCGGCGTCCAGGTCGTTGTCCATCATGTCCGAGAGGTCCATCGGTGAGACGGTGCCTGTGAGAATCACCTTCATCGTGTCGCAGAAGAAGTGGAGCGCGTGGTGGTTTTGTAGGAAGTTGGGAAAGCGGGTGAACACCTCGCTCTCGGAGGGACGTTCGACGTGGCTCTCCAGTGCAAGAAGCCCCTCGCGCCGGGAGAGGTTGAACAGCGTGAACAAGAGCTTGAGGAGCTCCTTGTAGGACTCCTTGTTGTAGGAGTGGGGCTTCATGAGAGCCATGACCTCGCGCAAAACCCTGCCGAGGACACCGGGACCATGGGAGACAATCATGGAGCCGACCGCCGCCCCCCCGATGACGATAAACTCGGCAATCTGTAGCAACACGGCCAGCTTGCCTCCGGCCATGGTAAAGCCGAAGATGATGCTGCCGAACACGACCAACATGCCGACGATCAGAGCCATCGCGCGCTAGAGCCTCTCCCTCCGCTACACGTCCCACATACTTGTTCCATACTTGGCGACCGAAGATCCCCGTCGAAGTAACGGCGGAGTACGGAGGTAGACTAGGTTCAAACACCCGAGGGAGTCGACATACAGATGCCGGCACGCAGCCGAAGACTTGACTGCATTCCGCCTTACCTTTTCAGCGAGATCGCCCGGATCAAGGCCAAAGCACGGGCCGAGGGCAAGGACATCATAGACCTGGGGATTGGCGACCCGGACGTGCCTACGCCGAAACCGATTGTGGAGTGTTTGAGCAAGTTTTCTGCGGAATCTTGGACTCATCGGTACGACGAGTCACCGCACGGCCTGCCTGACTTCCTCGAAGCTGCCTCTGATTGGTTCCATCGGAACTACCAGGTGAAGCTGGACCCGCAAACCCAGCTAGTTCTGCTGATAGGCTCTAAGGAAGGGCTGGCCCACCTGTGCTGGGCTTACTGCGACCCAGGCGATGTGGCGCTGGTACCTCAGCCGGGCTACACGGTGTACAAGGTGTGCTCGCTGATGGCTGACGCCGAGGTATTCGAGATGCCCCTCAGGGCCGAACGGGGCTTCCTGCCCGAACTCGGCGCCATCCCCGAAGACGTTGCGGCAAGAGCCAAGCTGATGTTCGTGTGCTACCCCAACAACCCCACGGCTGCGGTCGCGACCCTCGACTTCTACCAGGAGGCGCTGGAGTTCTGTAACCGACATGACATTTTACTCGTGAACGATGCCGCATATGCGCAAGTTTGCTACGACGGCTTCACGCACCCCAGCCTGCTGCAAGTGCCCGGAGCCGCTGAGCGTGCGCTGGAGTTCCACTCGCTCTCTAAGATGTTCAACATGACGGGATGGCGGCTCGGGTTCGCAGCGGGATGCCCCGAGGCAATCGAGAACCTGGCGAAGCTCAAATCTAACCTGGATAGCAAGCAGTTCATGGCAATCTCCGCCGCGGGTGCCTTCGCCCTACGCTCGGCGAACAACGGAGAGGCTCTGAGGCTCTACCAGAGGCGGCGCGACATCCTAGTGGGCGGCCTGCGAGATCTGGGATGGAACGTGCCTTTGCCCAAGGCGACCTTTTATGTGTGGGCACCGGTACCGAAGGGTTACGACTCGATGACCTTCGCCAAGGATTTGCTGGAGCGGGCGCATATCGTGTGTATCCCGGGCATCGGCTACGGCGAAGCGGGGGAGGGCTACGTAAGAATGTCCTTGACGGTGGATGGAGACCGCGAGGGCGACCGCTTGGCCGAAGCGGTCCGACGCATCTCCGGCCTCGGATACGCATTCTAGGCATCTGATGAGCAAGCAGAGCGTCACCTACGAGACAACTCCCCCGAAGGAGATGGCCGCGCTCGTATACGTGAATATCGCTCCAGAAGAAGACGAGTACGTGGCCTCCGAGCTTCGCTCCCTTGCCGACAGTGCCGGTTACGAGACCGTAGGCGAGCTGCGGCAGCGAATAGACCGGCCAAACCCACACACGTACCTCGGCGAGGGCAAGGTCGAGGAGTTGGTAGACCTCGTAGCGCAGAGCCGCGCGGACTGCGCTATCGTGGATGCGGAGATATCGGCCCGTCAGCAGCACAACCTGGAAGAGGCGCTGCGTTGCCGCGTGGTGGACCGGCCCCAGCTTATCCTCGAAATCTTCGGGCAGCGGGCGCATACGTCCGAAGGAGTGCTGCAGGTGGAGCTGGCTCAGCACACCTACTGGCTGCCGCGCCTGATGAGTCGCTACACCAAGTTCGAGCGACAACGGGGCGGGACGGGCACCCGAAGCGGAGGAGGCGAGCAACAGCTCGAGCAGGATCGGAGGCGCGTGCGCGACCGCATCGCTGCGCTGAAGGTCGAGTTGGACGAAGTGCGAAGGAAACGCCAGCATCAACGAGACAGTCGCAGGCGATACCCGTTCCCTTTCGCAGTGCTAGTCGGGTACACGAGCGCCGGCAAGTCCACGCTACTCAACACCATCAGCGGCTCCAGCGTGTGGGTTGATGCCCAGCTCTTCTCGACACTCGATCCTACCACGCGGAGGGTGGCACTACCAGATGGATACTCCGTCTTCGTCACCGACACCGTAGGGTTCATTCGAAACCTACCCACTCAGCTCGTCGCGGCGTTTCATGCCACGCTCGAGGAGGTCACTTTCGCCGACCTGCTCATCCACGTGGTAGACGTAAGCCATCCGTATTGGGAGCTGCAGCGGGATGCCGTCTATGACACGCTTAACGAGCTAGACGCCGCCGGCAAGCCGATGGTAACGGTGTTCAACAAGTGCGATCTGGTCAAAGATCAGCATCGGCTCGTCGAACTCGTTGCGGAAACTCCCTGTTCGGCATACATCTCGGCAAGAGACGCCATTGGTATCAACCATTTATCGGATCGCCTCGTGTCGGCTGTTCGCTCTCTCCTGACACCCATTGTCGCGTTGGTTCCCTACTCCGACAGTCACCTGGTAGCGGACTGCTACGAGATGGGACGAGTGCTGGACGCGAAGTACCTACCAGAGGGCATCTTGGTGAACGCCGAAGTGGTCGAAGGCATGGCGGCTCGCCTGACCCCCTACTTGCAAAGATGACCGCAACCTCACATCTCGTGCCATCCCCGCTGTATCCATGGAATCGTAAGTACCTCGGCGCGAAGACGGCTCTTCTGCCGTGGCTGCTGGAACGGTTTCAGTCTCTGACCGATGGCTGCATCGGCTCCTTCTGCGACCCGATGGCGGGCACGGGTGTCGTGGCCTACGCGGTGTCGTCACTGCCTAGCACTACGCGGATAGCCGCCGGGGACATTCTGGTGTCGAACACGATACCCTTGCGGGTCTTCCTACTCGACGGCGTGGAGTTCGAGAGCGCTGCAGCGGCGATCGAGGATCTGAGGATGCAACCACCCCTGGAAGGATATGTGTGGAGGCACTTCGGGGGACGATACTTCTCACATGAGAATGCGGCACACATGGACGCGATTCGGGAGCGCATACAGCAGGAAGAAGACCCCAGACTTGCAGATGCCATGCTGACATCCCTGCTGTACGCTGCGGACAAGGCGGCCAACACGGTCGGACAGTTCGATGCGTATATGAAGAACCTGCACGCTCCTGCAAAGGATAGTAGCAGACACCTGGTAGACAGCAACGCGCTGAAACCGCTAGATCTGAGGGTGCCGGTTGCGGTTAGCTGCAAAGAGCCGATCGTAGAGACCGCAGATGCCTGTGATCTGCTGAGCCGTCATGCCGTTGATACGGTGTACCTCGATCCACCCTATAATACGCGGCAGTACAGCGACCTCTATCACGTGCTCGAGAACATCGCGCGATGGGAAAAGCCTGCCGTACACGGGGTGACACGCAAGTTCCATCGAGATCACCTCCGCAGCCGCTTTTCGTCGAGGGCAACGGCCGCGGTCGAACTTGCTCGCGTCTGCTCGATTGCACGCTGCAAGCACCTGTTCCTCAGCTACAGTTCCGAGGGGATCATCCCACACGAGCACATCCTGAGGATCCTATCAGGCTTCGGCCCAGTCACTATCAGTGAGTCGGAGTACCCCGTGTTTGGTCGCGGGGCAGGACGTGCACGTAAGCGGACCGTCATCGAGCGGCTGTACTATGTACGAAAGCACTAACATCCGCCGCTTGGTAGCCGATGCGGCGACACTGCTGCACGCCTCCGGCGAGTCCGCATGCCTGGAAGCCGAGGTACTCGCCGCACACGTGCTCGGAATGTCGCGATCGCTGTTGCTCGCACACATGGACGACGTACCACCTCCCGAGACAGTCACACGATTTTATGATCTGGTAGCTAGGCGGGCGGTAGGCGAGCCCCTGCCCTACATCCTCGGCTATCGCGAGTTCTACGGAAGGCGCTTTCGCGTAACACCTGCAACGCTAATCCCGAGGCCCGAGACCGAGCTGCTGGTGGACCGGTTTCTGAAACTCGAACCCGCCCTGCCGAGTGGACCCATTGCAGATGTCGGCACGGGATGTGGGTGCATTCTCGCCTGCGCCCTGCTGCCGAACGGGCGCATCGGTATCGGTACCGATCTGTCTGACGCCGCTTTGCAGGCGGCTGCCGAGAACCTTGCTCAGCACGGGCTCTCGTGCCGCACGGTGCTTGTCCAGACCGACCTACTCCGTGGCGTCCGCAACGACTCCCTCGCTGCCGTACTTGCCAACCTGCCCTACGTCGCCGAGGGGGATCCTCGGCTCGAGGCCCAAGTTGCCGAATGGGAGCCCCCGCTCGCGCTCTATTCCGGATTGGATGGTCTCTCGCTCATCCGCCGTCTCCTACCTCAAGCAGCAGCGGCACTGAAGCCTGGCGGAGCGCTCATCCTAGAGGTTGGCATCGGCCAAGCGGACGAGGTCGCCAGATTGCTCTCGGAATGGCACGACCTCACGGTGCTCGACGACCTCGCCGGCATCCCACGCGTCGTCTCGGCACGCAAGTAGGACGGCAGCCTCACGCGGCGAATCACCCGTCGGGAGGAACGCATGCCGAAACGAAAACTGAACGTCGCTCTCATCGGATACCAGTTCATGGGAAAGGCGCACTCCAACGCCTACCGCCAGGTCGCCCGCTACTTCGACATCCCGGTCGAGCCCGTCATGAAGGTTATCTGTGGGCTGAACGCCGAGGGGGCTGCGAACGCTGCCGCGCGCCTCGGTTGGGAGGAGTCCTCGGCGGACTGGCAGCAAGTAGTACGCCGCCCGGACATTGACATGGTAGACATCTGCACCCCCGGACATATGCACGCGCCAATGGCCATCGCTGCTGCCGAAGCAGGCAAGACGGTGCTGTGCGAGAAGCCCCTCGCCAACTCACTGGCCGAAGCGCAGGCGATGCTGTCGGCAGTCACGAAGGCCGGCGTGCCCCACGGCATCTGCCACAACTACCGCAAGGTGCCCGCCATCGCGCTCGCGCGGCAACTCATCGAAGAGGGTCGGCTGGGAACGATCTATCACTTCCGTGCCGCCTACCTACAGGACTGGATCATAGAACCCTCCTTCCCGCTGGTCTGGAGGCTGCAGAAAGAGCTCGCGGGCTCCGGCGCGCACGGAGACCTCAACGCTCACATCATTGACCTCGCGCACTTCCTTATCGGCGACATCGCCGAAGTGTGCGGGCATATGGTGACCTTCATCAAGCAGCGGCCCAAGCTAGCAAAGGCCGCTGGCGGACTGGCTGCGACCTCGAGCACGGCAGAGATGGGTGAAGTTACCGTGGATGATGCCACGCTGTTCCTCGCGCGCTTCGAGAACGGCGCGGTGGGCACTTTCGAGGCAACGCGCTTTGCACAGGGCCGGAAGAACTGCAACCGGTTCGAGATCAACGGCTCTAAGGGCTCGCTCGCGTTCGATTTGGAGCGGATGAACGAACTGGAGTTCTACTCCGCCGATGACCCTGCGCACGCGCAGGGCTTTCGCACCATCCTCGCCACCGAGGGTGTGCACCCGTACGTCGGCGCATGGTGGCCGCCTGGTCACATCATCGGCTACGAGCACACCTTCGTGCACGTGCTCTACGATGCGCTCACGGCCATCGCCGAGGGCAGGCCGATCTCTCCGAACTTCGAAGACGGCGTGCGCAACCAGGCGGTGCTGGAAGCGGTGGAGGTCAGCGCGCAGGAACGCCGCTGGGTATCGCCCGGTTCACTGTTATAGCTACGTCGCTCCAAAGGGCCGCTGCCTTGCCCAGCAGCGGTCCTCCAGCTCATGCTCAGTAACTTCGGCAAGAATACGTTGCAGGCCGAACGGTTCACGCTGGGGGCCTGCGAAAGGGGGAATCTCGAGGAGAGAGGGATGTCCGCCCCCGCGCGGTTCGTGGTCGTGTGGTAGTTGATGGGGCCGTGCTAGCCGGCGGACGCGAGCCAGGGCATAGAGAGAAGGCCCCTCTATTGCAAGCACATCGTCCAAGAGCACATCGCCGAGAGGACGAACCCCCCGTCACCTTTCGGGACGCTGGAAGGAAGCGCGGCCTGGGCAGATAATCTGAGGGCATGGACGCTGCTTCTCCCCCCGACCCCGTCATCTCTGCATCTACCCTCGACTGTCTTCTGGCCGAGTGCTTCGGGCGCCCCAAAGCTTATTGCGAACTCGGACGCTTGTGCGACACCGTGGGTGGTCGCACGTCCGGCGCCGAGAGCGGGCGACTGGCCGAGGAATGGAGTCGGGCCCTGTTCGCCGACTGGGGACTCGACCGGGTGTGGTTCGAGGAGTTCCCGGTCGCGGTGTGGCAGCGCGGACCGCTGGAGGCGGAAGTCCTCGGGCCGTCCAGTTGGCGCCTGACCGCACTCGCCCACGGGAACTCGCCCGCGTCCGCCGACCTGCAAGCCGAGGTGCTGGACGTCGGGCACGGCGACCGAGAAGACTTCGAGCGCCTGCGCGAACGCGTGCCGGGAGCGGTCGCTCTGTGTGACGAAGGAGCGGCACCTGGCAAGCGCGCGCTGCACCGTTCCGAGAAGCTCGCGCTGGCTGCTGAGTTCGGGGCGGCGGGTCTGATGATCTATTCCTCGGCTGCGGGGCCACTGCCGCGCACCGGCGTGTGTGCCGACAACTTCGCGCCGATCCCGAGTCTCGGGATCGGATTGGAGGACGGCGAGAGGCTGCTGCGCCAGATCCGTAGCGGGCTGAGCCCGAGCGTGCGGATACGCATGACCAACCGAGTGGGCACGGGGACGGCACGCAACGTGCTCGCCCGACTAGATGGGCGCGACTCGGACGAGGTGGTGCTGGCGGGTGCGCATCTGGACTCGTGGGACGTGGCGCAGGGAGCAGTGGACAACGGCCTTGGTTGCGCGATCGTGCTGGAGGCGGCACGGGCACTGGCAGCGCTGGGTGAGCGGCCACGGCGGAACATCGTCTTCGCCCTATGGGCCGCCGAAGAGGTAGGCATCTGCGGTTCTTACGAGTACGCCCGGACCCACCGGGATGAGTTGGCCAAACACACCGCGGTGATGAACTTCGACATGACGGGTGACCCGTACGGGTACTGGACGCCCATGCGCCAGGAGCCGGAACCGATGCTGCGCGGCCTGGCGCGGCAGCTGGCTCCGGTCGGAATGCGCGAGGAGTTCGCGTATGAGCCGGGCCTGCATTCGGATCATCAGGCGTTCATGCTCGCGGGCGTTCCCGTGGTCTGTCTGATGGCGAAGCTGCCGAACGATGCGGGGCGGTACTACCACAGCGCAGGAGACACCTTCGACAAGGTGTCGCAGCCGGCGATGTGCCGTGCGGCTATGGTGGCGGCGGCCACCCTTTGGGCGCTGGCCGATTCTCCGGAGCCACCAATGCGGCATCTGACGGCAGACGAGATACGCCGGCACATGGAGAAAGCCAGTCTGCTGGAGGCTCTGAACGAAAAGGACTGGGTGCTGGGCCCTCCGGCCTGAAGGACCACCCTGCCCCTCGTTCCTACTTCGCCACCCGCCATCGGGCGGCGAGTGCGGTGGAGGGACGCGTTGGCGGGAAATCCTCCATCCGAAAGCGCTGAACAGACCCGTGAGATAGCCTTCGCCCGTACGGAGACCTCGCGAACACGCTAATCCCCGGAATCGTAGGGAGACTGCCCGTTTGCGCACTCAGCACACCTCCACTCGCTCCGCGTGACGTTTCTCCGACCCGACGTCACGCTGCTGCTCGCACGCGGCAGGGCCACGCCACGGTACGGCTCGGTCTGTCACACAACGTGCGCAGAGGGGTCGCCAAGATCGCAGTTGGTGGGCCGAAAGTGCTCTCGAAGGCTCCGAATCTCCTTTTTCCTATGCCCTTGGTCCGAAGAACCTGCGGCGTGGTATGGTCGGCGGAGAGGTACAATGCCTTTGTGCACGGAGGAACAAGGCACGGATGGACATAGCGGCCTTGCTGGCGCACCCCGTTTGGGGTGCGCTCGTGCGGATCATCATTCCCCTTGCTGTCTTGCTGCTCAGCATCCCCTTCGTCATTCTTTGGGAACGCCGGCTGCTCGGTTGGATGCAAGACCGGATCGGCCCGAACCGCGTCGGGCCACACGGCCTGTTGCAGACGATTGCCGACGGGATCAAACTGTTCTTCAAGGAAGAGGTCATCCCGCGTGGCGTAGACCGGATCATCTACACCATTGCACCAGGAATCGCTTTCCTTCCCGCCGTCACAGTGTTCGCTGCGATCCCGTGGGGGCCGAACCCCGACCTGACCCCCGTGGCGAACACGAACATCGGGGTGTTGTACATTCTGGCGATAACGGGTCTCGGCGTGTACGGCACGGTTCTGGCGGGATGGGCGAGCAACAACAAGTATTCCCTTCTCGGAGGGCTGCGCTCGTCGGCACAGCTCATAAGCTATGAGTTGGCAATGGGGTTCTCGTTGGCGGCGGTCATCTTGAGTAGCGGCACCCTAGAACTGCCCAGGGTTGTCGCCGAACAGGCCGGCCCGCTGTGGGGCGTGGTGCCCTGGATGCACAACTGGTACATCCTAACACCTTGGGGGATCGTGGCCGGGGCACTGTTCTTCGTGTGCATGATCGCTGAGACTAACCGCGCGCCGTTCGACCTGCCGGAAGCCGAATCGGAGTTGGTAGCAGGCTTCCATACCGAGTACAGCTCGATGAAGTTCGCGGTGTTCTTCATGGGCGAGTACGCGATGATCCTGACCTTCGTTGCGCTGTACACGGTGTTGTTCTTCGGCGGATGGCAGCCGCTGCCGATCAACCTAACCTACATGGGTTCATTTCTGGCCGGGGGCTCCTTTGCGTGGTTAGGTAGTGTCCTGAAGTTCCTCGAGAGCAGCTGGATCGCGGGCATTTGGTTCCTGCTCAAGGTGTTCATCGGTTTTTCGTGCTTCATCTGGGTGAGGGCCACCCTGCCACGCCTACGCTATGACCAACTCATGGCGCTCGGTTGGAAAGTGCTGCTTCCGATGGCTGCAGTGAACCTGTGGGTGGTAGCGATCTGGTTGGTGTTCGGTTGGCCCGCGGCAATCCTAGCGACGCTGTTAGTCACCATCGGGTTCCTTTGGCTTCAAACGTTCCTGGCGAAGACCCCGGAGGCACCGCGCGAGGTGAAACTCTTCGACGAGGCGGTGCCGGTCCAGTGACGGGAGAGATTGTCCTCTTCGTCTGCCTCGCTGCGTTGCTCGCAGTTTCCGGCCTGGCAGTTATCGTGGCGCGGCGTGCCATCTACAGCGCGCTTGCGCTGGTAGTGAACTTTTTTGGCATCGCCATCCTGTACTTCACCCTAGGAAGCCAGTTCCTGGGCATCGCGCAGGTAGTGGTTTACCTCGGGGCCATCATGGTGCTGTTCTTGTTCTGCATCATGCTGCTACAGATGAGTGCCGAGGAAGCCCTGGAAGAGAAGGCGGGCCTGCACATCGGTGCAGCAATCGTGTTGTGTGTAGCTTTCTTGGGCATCCTGTGGGCACAGGTACTGCGCGTGCCGACCCAGACTGGGACCCTTGCGGCGGACGCCCAACGAGAGGCGCTCTCGACGGTAGAGGCCATCGGTAGCGGCCTCTTCACTCGGTGGGCACTTCCCTTCGAGATCACTAGTGTACTGCTGCTGGTGGGCATCGTCGGCTCGATCCTATTGGCAAAGAGGAGGCTCTAGTTGGTACCACTGAGTGGTTACCTGACAATCAGCGCGTTCCTGTTCACGCTCGGAGTGCTGGGCGTCATTATCAAGCGGAATCCCATCGTCGTCTTCATGTGCATCGAGCTGATGCTGAACGCGGTGAACCTCTCGCTCGTCGCCTTTGCTCGGCACCACCCCAATCCCACGGCCAACGCGAACCTGGCGGAGACGGTGCTGACGGGACACATGTTCGTGATTTTCGTGATGGCAGTGGCGGCGGCTGAGGTGGCTGTCGGCCTCGGAATCATTATGGCTATTTACCGCGTGCGCAAGAAAATCGACGTAGACGATATGAGCGTGCTGAGAGGCTAGCGGGTGAACGACTCCTTCGCCATCGTTTGGTGGGTTCCCGGGCTGGCGCTGCTCGGCTTCTTGTTCCAGGCGATGCTCGGCAAATGGTTGGTGGATCGGTTGGGTGCCGCACTGGGCAAGCGGTTGTTAGGGACGATGGCGGTGCTGCCGATTGCCGCCGGCTTCGTGATCAGTGTCATTCTGCTGCAAAAGGTGTTGGCACTTCCGGAGACTGCCAAGTACGCTGTACAGACGCTGTTCACTTGGATTGACGTCCACCCACTACTCGTGCCCTTCGAGGTGCTGGTCGACCCGCTATCGGTGGTGATGTGCCTGGTGGTGACGGGTGTCGGCGGGCTGATACACGTCTACGCCACCGGCTATATGGCGGACGACGACGATTACCCCCGGTTCTTCACCTACTTCAACCTTTTCATCGCCTTCATGCTGGTGCTCGTGCTGGCGAACAACTTGGTGCTGATGTTCGTCGGCTGGGAGGGCGTGGGCCTCTGCTCCTACCTGCTCATCGGGTTCTGGTACCGCGACGTGTTCAACGCGAAGTGCGGTAACAAGGCGTTCATCGTCAACCGAGTGGGCGATTGGGGATTCATGCTCGGCATCTTTCTGGTGTTCGTAGTCTTCGGCAGCGTATCACTCTATGCGTCACCCGAGAATGGCGGCAGGTCCATCCTGCAAGAGGCTCCCGACGTTTTGGCTCAGTTTTTCGGCGACCCCAGTCTGGGCAATCCCGTCTTCTGGATTCCTATCCTGCTCTTCATCGGTGCGATGGGAAAGTCCGCACAGGGGCCGCTGTACCTGTGGCTGCCGGATGCGATGGCCGGCCCCACCCCTGTATCTGCGTTGATCCATGCTGCGACCATGGTCACCGCCGGCGTGTACATGGTAAGCCGGTGCCACGTGTTGTTCGAGTTGTCTACCGAGGCGATGCTTCTCGTTGCAGTGGTAGGTGCGTTCACTGCGCTGTTCGCCGCGACCGTGGCATTCGGGCAGTTCGACATCAAGAAGGTGCTGGCTTACTCCACCGTGAGTCAGCTGGGATACATGTTTCTGGCCTGCGGCGTGGGGGCATTCGCGACGGGCATGTTCCACGTGGTGACGCACGCATTCTTCAAAGCGCTGCTCTTCCTCGGCTCCGGAGCGGTCATCATGGCGATGGCGCACGAGCAGGACATGCGCAAGTTCGGCAATCTGCGCAAGTACCTGCCAATCACCTACGCGTGCATGGTGTGCGGCTGGCTCGCCATCTCGGGCATACCCCCTCTCGCCGGTTTCTGGTCGAAGGACGAGATTCTCGCCAAGGTTTTCGGCGCCGGCGGCATGTTCGGCGACAACGCCGCATGGGCACTGTATGCCATCGGCCTAGGAACTGCGGTGCTGACCGCCAGCTACATGACACGCATGATGTGGATGACCTTCGTGCAGAAGGATGAGCGTTGGCGTAAGCTGCCCGAGACACACCATCACGACGATGCGCACAGCCACCACGAACTGGATCCGCATCACACACCGAAGGAGCCTTATCTGTGCGTGTGGGTCCCGGTGGCCGTTCTGGCTCTGTTGTCGGTCGTGGGTGGCATCGTGTTGGCCGGCGGGGGTTTCATCCTTCCCGCGTTCCCACACTACTTCGAGGTGTTCACGCATTTCTCGGTGGCTACCGAGATTGCGCACACGGCACACCTGTCCGTGCCGCTCGAGTGGCTGTTGGCAGGCGTGTCCGTTCTCGGCGCCGTAGTAGGCATCGCGTGGTCGATCCGATCCTATCGCGTGCAGCCGCAGGACCAAGAGCTGGGCGTGGAAGTCGAGGGCTGGCGTGCCAAGGCCTTTGCACAGTGGGGGTACGACGGGATGATCACACGCACCTTCGTGGACCAAGGAGGACGGTTCGCGGTAGTGTTGTGGAGGTGGTTCGACGCAGGCTTGATTGACAAAGTGTTCGTGAACGGTATCCCGAAGCTGATCGAGACGGTGGGACATGCCATCCGGCCGCTGCAGACTGGCTACGTGCGCGGATACGCGGCGGCGATGCTGTTCGGGGTCGTAGTGATCATAGGCTGGGTCTTTCTCTCGGCGGTGGCGAGGTAGTATGGAAATCGCAGGTGTTCCCGTCCTGACAGCCGTGGTATTCTTGCCCGCCGTTGCCGCACTCTTTCTGCTACTGGTGCCTGGAAAGCACACGTGGCTGATACGCATGGTGGCTCTCGCGGCGTGTGTGCTGGATTTCGCCATTGCCCTGCCCCTATATCACGCCTTCGACGCCTCGCGCTTCCAGTTCCAGTTCGTCGAGCGCGTGCCGTGGATGGCGGACTACGGTATCTACTACCACCTCGGCATAGATGGCCTAAGTCTGTTTCTCGTGCTCCTCACCGCGTTCCTCGGCATTCTCGCTGTGTGGTTCTCTTTCTACGTGAATGAACGCGTGAAGGAGTACATGATCTGCCTTCTAGTGCTCCAGACCGCCATGCTGGGAGTTTTTTGCGCGCTCGATCTGGTACTGTTTTACGTCTTCTGGGAAGCCACGCTCGTACCGATGTACTTCCTGATTGCTATCTGGGGGAGTGGTAACAAGCGGTATGCGGCGATCAAGTTCTTCCTCTACACGTTCACCGGGTCCATTTTCATGCTGCTGGCCATCGTGGGGCTGTACCTGTACAGCAGCAGGGCCGAGGGCGCCGGTACGTTCGATCTGGTTCTGCTGCAGCAGTTGGCGGCGGACGGTCGGCTAGTCCCCGACACTGCCATCCGCATATGGCTCTTCCTTGCGTTCGGCATAGCGTTCGCGGTCAAGGTGCCCATGTTCCCGTTCCACACGTGGCTCCCCGACGCACACACCGAGGCACCGACCGCGGGCTCAGTCATCCTGGCCGGCGTACTGCTCAAGATGGGTGCCTACGGCTTCCTCAGATACTGCCTGCCGCTGTTCCCCGATACCACTATATCCATGGTTCCGCTCATCATGGTGCTGTCGGTAATCGCCATCTTGTATGGAGCCATCGTCGCCGCCGTGCAGACGGATGTGAAGCGATTGGTGGCGTTCTCGTCGGTTAGCCACCTAGGGTTTGTGACCCTCGGTCTCTTCTCCCTGAATGCGCAGGGCATGACAGGCTCGATGCTCCAGCAGGTCAACCACGGCATTAGCACGGGCGCGCTCTTCCTTTTGGTAGGTATGTTGTACGAGCGTAGGCACACACGGCTGTTCACCGAGTTCGGCGGTCTGAAGGCGCAGATGCCTGTGTTCGCTGCGTTTTTCCTCATCTTCATGCTCAGCAGCGTGGGGCTACCGAGTATGAACGGCTTCATCGGCGAGTTCCTGGTGCTGCTCGGTACGTTCCAATCGGCAATCAAGGGGCTGTATGGCATGCACCTGTGGATGGCGGCACTTGCTGCTAGCGGTGTGATTCTGGCGGCCGTATACTTGCTGTGGATGTTCCAGAAAGTGTTCCTAGGCCCTAACAAGAACCCGAAGAACCACACCCTGTCCGACATCAAGTGGTTCGAGCGAATCATCTTGGCCTCGTTGGTAGTATTCGTCTTCTGGCTAGGTCTCTATCCGAAGACGCTGACCGACAAAATGGAGGTCTCTGTCCAAGCCCTACGATTGCAGGTGACACGGCCGGAAGGGCAACGACCTGTTTGGTCGGACGCCGAGCAATCGGTGACGCGGGAGGGCGAGCTACGAGCCGGAGTCTTCGCACAACTAGGAGAGGTGAGCGCAAAATGACACATGGCGAGAGGGTGCGTGCGGTGCTGGCTGGTGGCACGCCGGATCGCACTCCCTTCACGTTCTGGTACCACTTCCACCTAACGCCGCCTGCAGGTCCCAACATGGCAGAGGCCGAACTGGCGTTCTTCCGGAAGTACCAGCCAGACATCTTCAAGGTGATGCACGATATCGAGTACGAGGAGTCTGAGCGTGTTACAGAGGTCGCGGACTGGGCGAAACTACGCTCGATGGCTGGACGCGAAGGTAACTTCGGCCTACAGGTAGATACGGTGCGCAGGATTGTCGACGCGATGAGAGGCGAGGACGTTCCCGTGGTCAACACCGTCTTCAACACCTTTCGTTACGCCCACCGCATCAGCGGCGAGAGACTTCTCGATCATCTGCGCGAGGCGCCAGACGAAGTACATCATGGGCTTCGGGCGATCACGGATTCGCTAGTCTCATTCGTGCGCGCGCTGATGGAGGTTGGCTCGGACGGCATCTATTTCGCTATGCACGGCGCGTCGTCCGACATGGCACGTCCGATGGAGTATCAGGCACACTTCCTACCATACGACCGTGAGGTGTTGGAGGCAGCATCGTCTGGCTGGCTGAACATCCTGCACCCTCACAGCTACGATCGGCTCTACTTCGAATATGCATTGGGGCTCCCCGCGCACGTGATATGCTGGAGCGACCGTGCCGCAGGACCGACGCTCACCGAGATTCGCAAGCAACATACAGGCTGCCTGATGGGTGGGCTGGATGAGACGCGTATCAAGGAACGAACGCCTGAGGAGATCATCGCGGAGGGGCGAGAGGCACGCGACTGGATGCGCGGTACGCCTTTCATACTGGCACCGGGCTGCAGCGTGCCTGAGGACACACCGGAGCACCTGCTACACGCCATCGCGGAGGCGGCTCGTGGATAGCACTCTGTTCCCACCACCCTCAATCGAGTGGCCGCTGCTGCTACCGTTGTTGGTAGTGGTCGGAACGGGTGTAATCGTGCTGCTGTGGGATTTGTTCGTTCCGCACCGAAACCATGTGATGCACGCATGGTTGTCGGTCGCTGGCTTGGGCGCGGCGGCATACTTCTCGGTGCTGTCGTGGGCTCGACCCGATGCAACCACCTTCGCGGGTGCGCTGACACACGACAGGCTCTCGGTCATCGCCAATCTACTGCTCATCGGAGCGACCGCACTCAGCGTGATGTTCGCGGATGCCTACCTACGTGAGCGCAAGGCCAACTACGGAGAGTTCTATCCGCTGGCGTTATGGGCGACCGCAGGCGCGATGCTCATGGTGTCCACCACCGACCTCATCGTTTTGTTCCTCGGGTTGGAAACGCTCTCCGTTGCACTTTACGTGCTAAGCGGCATGTGTCGGGGAGATCGGCGGTCGGACGAAGCCGCAATCAAGTACTTCCTGTTAGGCGCCTTCGCCTCGGGTTTCCTGCTCTTCGGCATGGCGATGATCTATGGGGGTACCGGCACCAGCAGGCTGGAGGACATTGCCACTGCATGGATGATTGGTGATCGGTCCATCCGGATCTTCCTCACCGCTGGCATCACGCTGATGCTGGTGGGTCTCGGCTTCAAAGCTGCGCTCGTGCCGTTTCACTGGTGGACACCGGACGTATACCATGGGGCGCCGACCTCGGTGACTGCCTACATGGCCGCAGTGGCGAAGACCGCAGCGTTCGTGACACTTATCCGAGTGCTCGGGGCAGCCGTCCCCTTGCAGGATGTGTGGTCGCCGATCCTTACCACGTTGGCGTTGCTGACGATGACCTTCGGCAACCTGTGGGCGCTGGCGCAGAACGATGTGAAGCGCATGCTTGCCTACTCGAGCATCGCTCACGCCGGATACATGCTGGTCGGCGTGTTGGCGGGTGACGTGGGTGCGGTGGTGTACTACCTGGTCGCCTATAGCCTGATGACGGTGGGGAGCTTCGCGGTCGTGGGGCTGACCGCTCGCGGAGGCAAGGAGAGCAGCTCGTACGGCGACCTGCGCGGCTTGTGGAAGCGCGCGCCGTTCGCCGCGCTAATGCTGTTAGTTTTGCTCGTCTCGCTGGCGGGTATCCCGCCCACCGCAGGCTTCTGGGGCAAGTGGTTCCTGTTCCTTGCGGCTCTACGCACGGACATGATCGGCCTCGCCATCGTGCTTGCCGTCAATAGCATCGTCAGCGTGTACTACTACCTGCGGCTGGTGCTATCTATGTACGTGGAGGAAGAGCTGGTCGAGAGCACCCGGCCACCGGCGATGAGCGCTGGGCTCGCTCTCGCAACGCTGGCTTGTGCGGCAGGCGTCATCTATGTGGGTCTCACCGCAGGCTCGCTCCAACGACTATTCACGATGCCCATGGTAGGTGGATCATGAAGCTAGGTCTTTCGATGTGGAGCTACGTCCGTGCGTTCAAGGACGGTCGTATGGATGTGAATGGGTTCATTCGCGAGTGTAAGCGCTTGGACGTGGATGGTGTAGAACTCTTGGACTACTTCTGGAAGGACGTGGGACGCGAGCTTCCTGAAGCGATCGCCACCCTGGACGAATGCGGTCTTCCCTGCTGCGTGTATTCGACAGGTAACGACTTCGTGAATGCCGATGTGGGCGCGCGGCGCGCACAGGTGGACAAGGTCCGCGACGAACTAATGAATGCCAAGCGACTAAAAGCACCGGTGGTACGCGTTTTCGCGGGCAGCCCGATAGAGGGTATCACCTTCGATCAAGCGCTCGATTGGATCGTGGAGGGGCTCACTGAGTGCTCGCTGGCCGCTACATCGCTCGGTATCAAGCTCGCACTCGAGAACCACGGGCTGTTAGCGGGTAGGAGCGACCAGGTGCGTGACATCATAGAGCGAGTGCGCGCCGCCACCGGAGATGACACTCTCGGAGCGAATCCTGACACAGGCAACTTCATGCTGGTCCATCAAGACAGCGTCGAAGCGGTGAGAGATGTTGCACCCTATGCCTACATGATGCACTTCAAGGACTTCAAGGCGCTGCCGGACGACTACCAGGGTCACTACTACGAATCGATCCACCACAAGCGTTTCGGTGGCACTGCCATCGGCGAGGGTGACGTCGACCTCGGTGGGTGTGTTAGTGCGTTGCAGACTGTGCGCTTCCAGGGCTTTCTCAACATCGAGTACGAAGCTGAAGAAGACCCCTTTACGGGCGTCGAGCGCAGTGTGGCGAACGCCCGCCGCTTCGTGCCGAAGTAGATTCTTCCATACCTTCGAGAGCAGACTGGATGCCTGGGTGCGGCGTTTCCGTGGTAGACTGGCTCGCACGGCAGAGCCAAGAGGCTCATCCGCAAAAGGGGGAAAGTATGAGCAGCATCCGGTTCCGGCCCGAGGTCACCTGCGCCATCACGGTGCGCGACATGAAGAAGTCCGCACATTGGTACGGCAGTGTGCTCGGCTTCGAGCTACTCTACGAGATGGAGGAAATGGGCTGGTGTGAGATGAAGACGCATATCGAGGGCGTCACAGTCGGCCTCAGCCAGTCCGCAGACGAACCCATTCAGCCCGGCGGAACCACGCTGGTCTTCGGTGTCGAAGACATGGAGCAGGCCGTGGCATCGCTCCGAAACCATAACGTACCGCTCGATGGTGACGTCCGGACGATTGCCGACATGGTCAAGCTCGCTAACTTCCGCGATCCCGACGGCAACCTGCTGATGTTCGCGCAGTCTCTATCGCAGTAACACGAACGAGGCACCGTCCCGACGCCAGTCGGGACGGTGCGTGTCCTCCTATGGCTGCTGTCCGCTCTCGGGGCCGTTGCCGTGTTGCAGGGCAGCCTCCTCGAGCTGCATCAGCTCTTCATCGGCAACGGGTGGGGCAGTGACAAGGTGGCTGGGAAGGAAGCGCGCGTTCGCTATCATCGTCGGTACCACGGCACTGGCGATAACCGCCGCCACCAGGAACGAATACTGCTCCTTCGTCACAATGCCGTGCGTAAGACCGAACAGTGCAGAGATGGTCCCGAAGGTGAGGCCGGTGGACATGAGGAGCGTGTAGTACCACCTTTCGTCTTGGTGCTCACGAAATCTCCCGATCATCGGGTATAGCCCCAGCGTCTTGGTTACCATCTTGGCTGCTAGCAGAGCAAGAAACACTAAAGGCGCCTGCAAGAGTGCGGGCAATGCGACGAGAGACCCAGCTCGCAGGAAGTAGAAGGGTGTCAGAAAGCCGACTGTTAGGGTCCGGAGCCTACGCATGTAGAAGTGATCGCGTGGCAGAGTGTCTGCCAAGACCATGCCCGCGATGTAAGCAGGCAGTACGGCTTCGCTCCCGGACCACAAGGCGAGCGTGCCGAGTCCGAACAGCACCAATAGCACCCACTTCGTGCGGATGGCCGCAGTCCGAAAGGCATACAGGTCGGTCAGTTTCTGGGTGACGCGCGGCAGAAAGAAGAACGCGAGCACACAGCTTAGAACGAACACTGCCGTGCGATAGTCCATGGGGGCGAAGATCAGCCCTAGCGCTATGACGGTGCCGAGATCGTTCACGAAACACGCACCCAATACGCCCTTCCCGAACTCCGTCTTGTTGAACCCATACTCGATCATGACAGCATAGACGACTGCCACTGATGTGGTTGACAGGGCCACGCCTGCGAGCCAACTCGCCCGAGGGTCCCACCCTAGCAGGAAGTAGGCGATGGCAGTACATCCGAGAAAGGGAGCCAGAAAACCTACCATCCCAACGAGTGTCACTTCCCAGCGTTTGGTGCGAAGGCTGTGCGTGTCCAGCTCGGCGCCAGCAAGAAAGGTTAGCAGGACGGCGCCCGAGGAGGCGACGAACTTGAGCCACTCCTCGTCGGCTCGGAGGCTACCTTCCCCGAAGAAGTGCGTCGCCACGGCAGCTGCGCCGACGCCGACAGTGATTTCAACGAGGGCAATCGAGAGGCGAACAGCGCTGGCGATGGCGGTGGCGAGAACGGCTAGGGTGAGCCAAATGGTCGCAACGGCAAAATTGTCCAGCATTGGTTCCTCCGGTATTCGACCTCTGGTCAGTATGCAGTAGGAGCCATCAGCCGGACTTGCGGCGTTTGAGGGGGACTCCATCCCCAACGCTGGATTCTGCTTGGCGGGGAGCTACGCAATCAAGTCCCCTGGGCCTTCGCCTGGCAATGCTCGAACTATCACGCGGAGAGCACGCAGGGCCTGCAAGGAACGCACGTGCGGGTGGCGAGGTCGAAGATATGGCACGCAACCGTGAGGTCGCCCGGCGCAAGGAGCACTTGCTGACCGAGGCACGCGCGGTGATCGAGGAAATCGAGGCGTCCATCCCCGATCCCTATTCCCCCGAAGGGCTGTACCGCATCTTCTGGGCAGGCTTCTTGCCGGTGCCGTACCTGTGGGAGGGACGAGAGGAGTTCCGCCATGCCCTTGCGTGGCGTACCCAGCCCGTTGGCGGCGGCGTCGCGGTCGTAGACGAGCAGGGCAAGCCCATCCAGGCCCGAGCCCGAGCCAGAGTGGCCGCCGACTTCGCGCGCTCGCAGACTAGTTCGACCGCAGAATAAGGTCGCAGATCGCTGACCCGTACACCACGTCCTCGGCCACGTCGAGACCCCCGTAACCGGAGGCCCGGAACCCGAGGCTACGCAATCCCGGCGTCCCACCCATCACCGGTCTGTGTAGTTCCAGGTCCCGTCGGTCCTAGCTGCATCGCCGGGACGGCGAAACCACTCGTCACGTCCTGCTGCCATACTAAGCGCTCGTAGGAACATGCTCGAACATGCCGTCGCATATCTAGCCGAAAACCCGATCCTGCTGCTGTTCGTGGTAGCAGGTATCGGCTATCCGTTGGGTCGGCTGCGTATCGCCGGCTGCAGCCTCGGTATCGCGGCGGTGCTCTTCGTCGGTCTAGGTGTCGGTGCGCTACATCCGGATTTGAGGCTGCCCGAGGTGGTCTACCTACTTGGCTTGACCGTCTTCGTGTACACCATCGGGCTTAGCAGCGGGCCCAGTTTCGTACGCTCGCTCAACCGACGCGGAATCGCTGCGAACCTACTCACCGTAGGGGTCTTGATGGCAGCTGCGGCGCTCGTGGTCGCGGCGCCCGCGCTGCTCGGGCTCAGCGGTCCGGTTGCAGTCGGGGCCTTCACGGGCAGCCTTACGAATACGCCGGCCCTCGCAGCCGTGCTCGAGACGCTGAAGGACAGCCCCAACGCCAACGATCCGGTGGTCGGTTACTCCATCACCTATCCCATCGGCGTACTCGGGGTGATCTTGGTGGTGTCGCTTTTTCGCTCCGCCCATGTCAGGCGTCACGGACCAGAAGTAGAGGAGGCTGCCCCGAACCTGGTACTTCGAGCGGCAGGCGTGTCGAATCCCGAGGTGTTCGGCAAGACTATCGCACAGGTTTCTGCGGAACATCAATGCAAGGTGGTCTTCGGTAGGCTGCAGCGCGGAGACAGGACTGCAATCGCTACCGGCGACCATATTCTGCAAGAAGGCGACTTGCTGAGCGTGCTCGGTACCGAGGAGGACACGGAAAATGCCATTCGTATCCTAGGTGAACCCGTTTCCACCGAGTTTCTGCTCGACCGCTCATTCGTTGACTACCGGCGCATCTTCGTCAGCAGCCCCGAGACGGCAGGCAAGCGGCTGGGCGACCTGCAGCTACCGCAGCGCATGAACGCCATCGTGACGCGTGTGCGAAGGGGTGATGTGGACTTTCTGCCGACTGCCGACACCGTGCTCGAGTTGGGTGACCGCGTTCGTGTCTTAACGGAACGGACCAACATGGATGCGGTCAGCCGCTTCTTCGGCGACTCTTATCGGGCGCTCAGCGAGATAGACATCCTGTCGTTCGGGCTGGGGCTTGCCTTGGGTCTGGTCCTCGGTTCGCTGCCCATCCCAATCGGCGGCGGGCTCACCTTCAAATTGGGGTTTGCGGGAGGACCGCTGGTGGTTGCTCTCGCACTCAGTGCACTGCACCGAACTGGACCCATCGTGTGGCAGATCCCCTACAGCGCCAACCTGACGCTGCGTCAGATTGGCCTGGTCCTCTTTCTGGCCGCGGTGGGCACTCGGTCGGGGTACGCGTTCTTCGAGACGATGCGCCAAGGCGAGGGGTGGACGGTGCTGGCCTTCGGCGCTTTCGTGACCCTCTCGACCGCCACGCTGTTTCTCTGGATTGGCTCGCGAGTGCTTCGCGTCCCTCAGTCCACGCTTTTCGGCATGATGGCTGCGGTGCAGACTCAGCCCGCGGTGCTGGCGTTCGCGCAGGAGCAAACCAAGAGCGACCGTCCGAATGTCGGCTATGCCACGGTGTACGCCTCCGCGACACTGACCAAGATCGTCCTCGCCCAAGTCCTCGCCGCGCTGCTGAGGTAGGTTCCAAGTCGCTGTTCCCTATCCCTCTCCACTCGAACCGAAGTCTGAGCCAATCTCTTGCTCGGGTTTGACTTCTGGAGGAGCTGCAGGTTCGTCGAGCGCCAGGGTCTCCGGCGCGGTGATTGGCCGAAGCGACGTCTCGATGGGCGTCAGAGGCTCGATCTCCTTCCCCTGCACCCCGAGCTCCCGGAACTTCCGTGCCGTGGGCAGCACACGCTTATCCAGCGACCCGACGGAGTCGTTATAGGCCGTCACGGCGCTGTTGAGGGCTTTGCCAATTTTGCCGACGTGCTCCACCAGCACACTCACACGGTCGTACAGCGCCTGTCCGAGTTTGCTGATCTCCTCTGCGTTCCGCGCCATCTTCTCCTGTCGCCACATATAGGCCACGGTGGAAAGCATCATGAGCAGGGTACCGGGGCTTGCCAGCACCACCTTCCGCGCGGTGGCATAGGAGATCAGATCCCTGTCTGCTTCCAAGGCCGCCGCAAAGAACGACTCCCCGGGGATGAACATCACGACGTGGTCCGGGGTCCGATCGAACTGGTCCTGATACTTCTTCGAGCTGAGTTGCCCGATGTGGTTGCGCACGGCTTGCGCGTGCCTGGCAAGGTGGGACCTCGCGATCTCGTCATCGGTGGCCTCCGTGGCGTCTAGGTAGGCCTCCAGGGGCACCTTGGAGTCCACCACGACGATGCGCTCGCCTGGCAGTCGCACCAGCATGTCCGGGCGCAGGCGCCCCTCCTCTGTGTCCGTCGAGACCTGCTCGTCGAAGTCGCAGAACTTCGACATGCCAGAGAGTTCGACGAGATTTCGCAGCGTAGCCTCCCCCCATCGCCCCCGCACGATGGGGCGACGGAGTGCAGTCGAGAGGTTGCGCGTCTCGGTGCGGAGCGTCTCTTGCATCGCAGCCAGGTTCTTGAGTTGCTCTTCCAGTCCCCCGAATGCCTGTTGCCGCCGGTGCTCCATCTGCTCGGTGGACTCTTTGACGCCCTTCAGCGCCTCTTCAACCGGCTTGATCAGCCCACCGATTGCCTCCTGCCGCTTCTCCAAATCGCCCTTCGCAACCTCGACGACCTTCTCTACGCTGCCTCTGAGCGTCTCCGCCACCTTCGTCAGGTTCTCCTCGGCGGCGCTGAGCAGGTCTTGTCGGGATTCGCGGAGGGCGTCACCTGCGATGGCCTTGAAGGTGTTGGTGTACTGCTCCGCCGCCTGCGCGAGCAACGCCTTCTCCTCCTCCATCTGCTTGCGCACCTCGTCGGCGACTGCCTCGGCCCTCGCGGCTCTTTCTTCCGCTTGGCGGCGTTCTCCCTGTGCGCGTGACTGGCCGACGAGAAAGCCGATAACGGCCCCAAGAAGAATGCCGATGGCGGCGCCGACCAGTAGCGAAACCGTGTCCATGTTCCTGCCTCCCGTCGTACGTAGGTTCGCCGCCGCGCGGGGTGAGGTCCTCTCGCACGCCGGCTATAGGCGGACGGGCTTGCCCGGTGAGCGTGGGGCCGAGTGTGCGAAGGATGGAGCGGGCGATGGGAATCGAACCCACGTGACCAGCTTGGAAGGCTGGGGCTCTACCATTGAGCTACGCCCGCTTCGCGGCCTATTCTACCTTCTGCCGACGGGCTCGGTCGGGCCTTGCGCTCGATCGCGGAAGCCCTCGTCTCCGCCGGCCAAGCAGGACACCGACCTAGCTGAGCGCGGCTACATGGCGCTGGAAGCGACCAAGTTCGCGAGTCCCTTGCCATATCCGCAAACCTGTGTTATCATGGTATCGGATGGTGTCCCGGCAAACGTGCCGGGGCGAAGCGACGGGCGCGCACTCTGCGGTCGCAGGATTCGTTCGGGACGCGGAGGTAGGCCGCGCTGCGACCCGGCGCGATACGGGACCCGCGAAGGAGGACCCGAAATGCAGAATGTCTCAAGGTTGGCCTCGCTCCTAGCCCTGCTGTGCGGGGGGTAGTTTTCCTTCTCCTTCCGCTGTGCGCGCACGCGCAGCTCGATCCCAACTCTCCATGGCCCAAGTGGGCGCATGACAACCGGAACTCGGGCATCGGCGTGAAGTCGCAGGCTTCTGGGTACACACAAGACCGCATTCGCTGGATCTTCGGCGACGATCCCGCCGAACATGAACGATGGCTCCTGGGCGAAACGGTGGAGTCCGGCATCGTGGTTGGCAGCGACAATCTGGTATACGTGCCCACCAGTGCAGGCCGTGTATTCTGCCTCAACGGCTCCGATGGGACCCATCGGTGGACCTTCGACACGGGCAAGGGCGTGGTGACCGGAACTCCGGCTCTAGTTCTCCGCGTGTTCAACCAGCAGGAGGACTCGGTGGGAGGCGACCTGGACGGCCCGCCAGTTGCCCCCTACATGGTGGTCTTCGGCTGCGGGGACACGGTCTATGCGATCAGGGACGTACCCGGTCCGACTCCCACCTTCGAGGTTCTGTGGCAAAGGCAGTTCACCGGCTTCTGGCTGGAGCAGACCTGCCCCGCCGTGACGGCCTCGGGCCGGATGTACTTCCCCCTGCATAGTGGCAACCCGCAGGTCCCGAGCCGCCTGGCGGCGGTCAACTCCGACGGCACGGTAGCCTGGCAGCTGGAGCGCGACCAATACTGGGGTCTTGACCATTCGACTCCGGCGCTGGCCGCCGGCGGCGCTCTATACCTTGCAGCAAGGCCCGCAGTCGGTGGAACCAACGGCCGACTGTACAAGATCCGCGACTTGGGTACCCAAGGCGAAATCGTGTGGCGCTACGACCCCGACTTCGACCCTGGCAACGAAGACAACTGGTCCAAGCTGTTCTCCTCGCCATGCATCGGCCCAGACGGGACCGTGTACGTCGGCACGAAGGACTACACCGGCGGCCCCGGCAACCAGTCCGGCACGCTGTGGGCGGTGAGGGAGGACCAGTACGGTCAGCCGTACGACTACTGGCACGTTGCCGCGACTGCGACGCATTACCTCGGGCCGGTCGAGGGTTCACCCGTAGTAGACCCTGCCGGCTATGTGTACGTCGGCACGAATGCGAAGATGCAGGGCGGTCAGGACGTACAGAACGGCATCTTTCTGAAGGCGTCTGGTCCGCCCGGGTCTGCCCAGACATTGTTCGTCGCAGACGACTCGGTGAATCAGGAGACGCCGAACACCGATGCCACGCCGTGCATTGCGGTGGATGCACAAGGCAACTTCCTGGCTCTCTTCCAGTCGGAGGAGAACGGGTACTTGCACAAGTTCGTCCTCGACCAAGGGCAACTCGTACAGGAGTGGCGTGAGAACATCCGCCGCACCGACCTCATCTCCGTCGCGATGATGCGCGACGGGACGATCCTGGTCGGCACGCGACAAGTACCCGTCCGAGAAGGAGACCCGCCGCCTTTGGAGAGACACGGCTACGTAATCGCCGTGTGGGGCTTTGACCAGTAGATCGTGATGGGCGGCTCGGCCTCGGGATCGCCGAGCCGCCTGGAACCACCTACGACAGAGAGGTAATCACCATGCGAACTGTGTTAGCGCTGCTCTCGGTGACAGTGTTGGTCTGCCTAGCGGACGCACAGCCCCGCTACCTTCATCGGAAGCTGGATTGGTTTACCGATACGCCCTGGGTTTGGCTGATGGACGACGGGCGCATCCTGTACGGGGGCACCAAGGACGACCCTGAGCTGCCGGATCGCGAAAGGACCTACGACCTTTATGTAGACGGAGTGAACTATACAGCCGACATGTTCGTGGGTCGCCACAACGTTGTAGGGGGAAGTTACATGGCCGATGGGAACCTGTGGTTCCACGCGTACTTCTACGATGCAGAAGGAAAGTGGAGAGGCCATGCTTTTCGCAACAAGACAGACTACGTCGCGGAGAAGTGGGGCATGAGCTATCAGTCCAGCTGGTTCAAGGTCAACGCCCGCGGCGATGTCGCGGTGATGATAAGTGCCGACCCGAACGACGCGAATGCGGGCTATGACCTATGGCTAAACGATCGGAACGTCACGCTGGAGGTGTTCGGCCCGAATCGGTTTCGGTTCGGCGCCCCCGGCATCCTGTTCGAGACGGGTGACATGTTCTGGACAGGCAGTTCGC
>JABRVX010000076.1 GCA_039961735.1 Fimbriimonadia bacterium | reverse complement strand
TCACACGGGCGGGACGCCCGTGCCACGTGCCACCCATTAGGACGCGCGCGTGATCGGCTCGCACTGCTGGAACGACCTCTTCGTCAACGACGTGAACCTGGTCGCCGGGGTGGGAGTGACGAACTACAGCGGCGTCCGGGTGTGCAACCTGAACGACCGCGGCGAGGTCCTCTGGACGGTGGCCGACCCCGCCACGTTCGAGTGGTCTCTCTACCTCTCCACCCCGGTCCCGAAGCCGGTGCGACGCTTGGAGTGACCGCGCCGGCTGTCCTCGGCATCTACCGGGCGCGCAGCGGCCCGAGGAAGCGTGCTGGAAGCTGAATGCGCAGGCCCATCGCCGTCGTCCCGCATCGTGTGCCCGGTCTGCCTCCGGGTATCCTAGCGAGTGGGTAGGGAGGCCGGAGGCAAACCAAGGAGGGCACGCGTGGCCA
This sequence comes from Fimbriimonadia bacterium, assembly GCA_039961735.1. Lineage (NCBI taxonomy): Bacteria > Bacillati > Armatimonadota > Fimbriimonadia > Fimbriimonadia bacterium. The sequence goes on along the minus strand of JABRVX010000076.1, from coordinate 8,601 downwards.
AGAAGAAGATCGGCATAGGCATCATCGGCACCGGAGGCATCGCCGTCTCGACGCACATGCCGGGTTTCAGCAAGCTTAAGGACGAGTGCGAGATCGTCGCCGTCGCCGACGTGGACGAGAAGGCCGTCCGAGCAGCGGCCGAGAAGTTCGAAGTCCCCAACGTCTACACCGACTACAAGAAGCTGATCGCAAATCCTGCCGTGGACGCGGTCAGCATCTGCACCCCCAACTACCTGCACGTAGACCCTGCGGTTGCTGCGTTCAAAGCCGGCAAGCACGTGCTGTGCGAGAAACCGCTTGCACGCAACGCGGACGAGGGTCGCAGGATGGTAAAAGCTGCACGAGACGCCGGCAAGATCTTGCAGGTCGCGCTCCAGTGGCGCTTCACCTCGCACGCGCAGTACCTGAAACGGTTCATCGAAGCGGGCAAGCTGGGCCCCGTGTACTACGCCCGTGCTCAGGCTCTCAGGCGTCGCGGCATCCCGAGTTGGGGTGTATTCACCGACAAGGAGAAGCAGGGCGGAGGGCCGCTGATTGACATCGGTGTGCACATTCTCGACCTCACCCTCTTCCTGATGGGCTACCCGAAGGCCGTGTCCACTTTGGGCAAGACCTTCGTAAAGTTCGGAGACAAGCCCAACGTCGTGGGCTTGTTCGGCAAGTGGGACTACAAAAACTTTACGGTCGAGGACTTCGCCGTCGGCTACATCCGATTCGAGAACGGCGCGGTGGTGGTGTTGGAAAGCAGCTTCTGCGCCAATATCAAGAATGACGTGTTCGCGACTGAGATCCTCGGAGAGAAGGCTGGGGTTCGCCTGCAGCCGATGGATGAGCCGCCACTGGAGGTCTATACCGAAGCGGACGGTGCTCTGGTGGACCAGAGACCGGTATTCTTGCCGAAGGTGAATCCCTACGATGCGGAAACCGCCGCGTTCGTGGAAGCGATAAGAAAGAACAAGCCCTCGCCCGTGCCGGGCGAGCAGGGGCTGATGCTGAACGCTATCTTCGATGCGCTGTACAAGAGCTCGGAGACTGGCAAGGAGGAGCCGGTAGACCTGCGAGTATAGGTGCCTATGAGATCGAGATTGCGACTGCTGCTGATACTGCTGGGGATACTGACCGCGCTCGGCGCTTGGTCTCAGGGCCGAGTTGCCGGGTATGTCGCCGTCGTGAAGAAAGAAGGCGGCATCTTCGCCGAGAAGAGCTCCAACTCGCACAAGTACTTCCTGGCAAAGCCCGGTATGCAGCTAGTGGTTCGAGTGGTGGAAGACCCTTGGGCTGGCGTGGTGATGGCGGACGGCCGGCTCGGCTGGATCAAAGCCGCTTTCGTGGATGTCACCGACTATGTTGCTTACTGGCCCGAACAGGAGCCGCCACGCGATCAGCAGCAGCTCGCATCTCGCAAAGGCGACAAGGTAGTCGAGGAGGCCCGCAAGTACGTCGGCACACCCTACGTGTGGGGTGGTAACGATTTGCAGGGTGGTGTGGACTGCTCTGGCTTCGTGAAGAAGCTGTACGGGCAGATAGGTCAAAACCTACCACGCACCGCGGCACAGCAGGCCAAAGTGGGAACACCCATCTTGCGCCTCGAGCACCTGCAGCCCGGTGATCGCCTCTACTTCTGTGATGCCTCGCGAACGCGCATCTCGCATACAGGCATCTACATGGGTGGCGGAAACTTCATCCACTCTGCGCGCTCGAAGGGCGGCGTGTCGGTTGACACGCTCTTCGACGCGAAGTGGCGCAACAAGTTGGTAGCTGCCAGAAGATAGCCCTCAGCGAGCCGACGCGGGTTTACTGCGAAGAAGTCGGCTCATGAACTCCGCGTCATCGAATCGATTCCCGCCGAACAGCGGCCCTTGACGAACTACTACCAGATTGCGTGACCGGATGACGTACAACCGTTGCTTGCCCAGACCTGCGGCTATCAGTGCGTCCTTCGGCACCCAGGACTGCTCCAACAGGCTGCTTAGTTCCGTGCGGATGAGCGGGATGTCGCGCTTGTGTTGGTCGGTTACGGGCTTGACCAACCACCATGTCAGGCCATAGGCGGGATTCTGCGGAGTGCCCTTTGCCAGTTCGTCGAAGAGCGATGCTCGAATGATCTGCTTGCCTCCGTGTTTGCCCTTGAGCCGCACCCACTCCCCGAAGGTGGCCCAGTCGCGTGCGGTCATCGCAGCACCCCCCGCTACCTGTGGGTTACCGTCGGCGTTGCGCAACTGCCACTCTACCTTTACGCCCAGAGGACGAAAAACACGTCGCTCGAGGTATGCCTCGAAGGTCTCCCCCTTCAGCTTTCGCTGAAGCGCCTCGGCAAATACAATGAGATGCGTCGAGCCGTACTCGAAGCTCTTCCCAGGGGCCGACTTCGAGGGCCGCTCGATGATTTGTTTCCAGGTGTAGATGCGGTCTCTGCCCAGGGGCAGCCCGGGGTCCAGTCCGCTCGTCATGGTCAGTAGATGCCGATAGGTGATCTTGGACTTCTGTGCGTCCCTCTTCCATTCTGTAAGTGACTCGCAAGCGCGATCGTCCAGCCTGATGAGCCCGTCTTCGACCGCGGCAATCGCAGCGATGCCTACAAAGCTCTTGCTGCCGCTTGCAAGCATCTGTGGTTGACGTGCGGAGCCGCCAGAGGCATACCGCTCGAACACTCGCTTGCCGTTGTAAAGCACTACCATAGTCTGGCCACCGTGTGACTTGCTGTAGTCCCAAGCCGTTTCCATGGCAGCGCTCTCGGGTGCGGTCTGAAGCAACGTGAGCGCTAGCAGCAGTGCGGATGTCATTTCGTCTCCTCTGTCTGGTATGTCACACTCTATTACGTCGGCATAGAACGCGAGTTCAGGCGAAACGCTAATGCGCGCACCCTATCCCGTACCGTTCGCAGTAGCGAGGGACGTGCGATGCGCCCGACCATCTTGTAATCCCGAGGGGGATATCGCGAGGCATCTCGACCAGCGTCCCGTCCTGTCTGCGTGCGAAGCAGTTCGGACACGGGCACGCCATCAATGTAGGAGCCCGGGTCGTCCACCGCCCGCATCTTCAGGAAGCCGTATTGCGTCCAGTTGTCGTTCCACCACTTCGGGTTCGGCCGGCCCCTTTCATCGCTGAAGTCGGCAGGGCAGGTCCATGTCCCCACCTCACGCCGTTCATCCATACCGTGATGTCCGAGAGGAACTCACTGATGTGCAGTGGGGCGTCCGAGCACAACTCCGCAACCAGCTCCACCTTCTGCACGTTCGTCTCGGACACCTCCAACATCGTGCCTGGCCATACCAACGTTGCTGCCCACGTGTTTCGCTTTGAGCGGCAGGCAGTGCTACGCACCGTGTCGGGGATCGTTCGCTTCGGCCACGCTTCTGCTGAGTTCGTTCCCCCGAGCGTAGTGCAGATGCGCGTGACGTGGAACGGCGTGCCTTATGGAGTAGGAGACTGCATGTTCGCGCTCGCGCTCCCTGCGGGTCGACTCACTCTCTCGACGCGCCACCTCGACTGGCTTCGGCGAACGGTTGTCGTGGACGCCACGCTGGGTGACATCGCGGATGTGGAACTGGTCCTCGTCAACGGCGACGCGAACCTAGATGACACGGTGAACCTGCTTGACCCGAACGCTGAGCCGGGGACCTTCGGATTGTTGGGTGGGCCCAGCGACTTGGATGAGGATGGCATGGTCGCACTTCCCGGTCTGCTCATCGTGTTCGTGACCTTCGGCTCCGTCAGCGAGCCCTGAGCAACGCCAGCCAATATCGGCACTCTGGGCTCGCTGCGCAATCCAAAGCCCGACGACCCGACGAGAGGAATCTACCGCCCCGTGCGCGAATTGGCGTATAATGTCATTGGCTCTGTCCCACGGGGCGCGTTCAACGGCGAGCGGAGCCCCGACACCTCTCAGACCAACGGAGGTCTGTGTATGATCGAGATTCGGATCCACGGCCGGGGGGGCCAAGGCGCGGTCGTGGCCTCCAAAGTCTTGGCCGAAGCCGTCTTTGCCGAAGGAAAGTGGGTGCAAGCTTTCCCGTCCTTTGGGGTCGAACGCCGAGGCGCGCCGGTCGCCGCGTTCGTCCGCATAGACGACAGCCAGGTCCGCCTGCGCAACGAGATCTACGAACCGGACCACATCATCGTGCTAGACGAAACGCTGCTCGGCACCGGCATCCCGACCGCGGGGCTGAAATCCGGAGGAGTGGTGCTGATCAACACCCCCGAGCCACCCGACCGCTTCCCGGATCTCGCCGCCTTCCGGGTGGCCACGGTGGATGCCTCGCGCATCGCCGTGGAGCATCGGTTGGGGAGCAAAGCTGCTCCCATCGTCAACACCGCGATCCTCGGAGCATTCGTGCGCGCAGTGCCGCTGTGCACCTTGGACTCGGTCGCTACCGCCGTGGAGGCCAACGTACCCATCAAACCGAAGGAAAACGCAGCCGCCACCCGTGCGGCCTACGACGCAGTGCTGATGGCGGTGCCCGCATGAAGCCCAAGACCCTCACCAAGATCACCTTCCGCTCCTATCGCGACATGCCGGACAACTGCGTGTCCATGGGTGACATGGGTTGGAACCGCACCGGCTCGTGGCGATACGTACGGCCCATCTACACTCATCGAACCCCACCATGCACGCAGGGCTGTCCATCCGGTACGGCCATCGAAAGGTGGATGGGGTACGTAGCGAAGGGCGAATACGAGAAGGCGCTCGAGACCATCCGCATGGAGCATCCCTCGCCTGCCATCCTCGGCCGTGTGTGCTTCCACCCGTGTGAGTCGCACTGCAACCGCTCGAAGATGGAGGGCTCGGTCGGCATCAACATGCTGGAGCGGCACATCGGCGACATGACCGCCAATGCGCCGCCGGCTCCCCCACACGACGTGCCCGCAGTCGAGGCACTACGAGTGGCAGTGGTCGGGTCGGGTCCCGCTGGCCTAGGGGCCGCCTACCACCTACGCAGGTTGGGGCACGAGGTCGAAGTGTTCGAGCGAATGCCTGCGTTGGGCGGCATGCTACGCTATGGCATCCCCAGCTATCGCTTGCCCAAAGATGTGCTGGACGCAGAACTGGACCGCATCGGAAGGATGGGCATACGGTTCCATACCGGCGTCGCCCCGCAGGTGTCTGATCTGTTCCAACAGGGGTTCCATCGTGTGTTTCTGGCGTTCGGCGCGCAGCGTTCGCGAAGGCTGGGCGTCCCGGGTGACGAGCATCCGTCAGTGCTGCCTGGTCTGCGCTTCCTGTCCGACGTTGCTCAGGGTGTCAGGACAGAGGTGCCTGTCAAGGTTTACGTAGTTGGTGGTGGTAATACTGCCATTGACGCGGCCCGCGCAGCGCTGCGACTGGGTGCCGATGTGACCATTCTCTATCGCCGCACTCGGCAGGAGATGCCGGCATTCGAGGAGGAGATCGAGGCTGCGCTAGCCGAGGGAGTGCGGATCGAGTACCTGGTGGCGCCGTCGCAGGTGGACGACGAGAGTGGCCTAGCCGCGATGACCTGCATTCGCATGGAGCTGGGAGAACCCGGCCCGGACGGTCGCCGAAAACCAGAGCCAGTCGCAGGTTCGGAGTTCCGCCTGCCCGCGGGACTTGTCTTGTCAGCGATTGGGGAGGAGGCAGAGCTGGACCTCGCGCCCGAACTGGCCAACGAGCGCGGCTCGCTCGCCACCGACGAAGAGATGCGCACCTCCGACCCCAGAGTGTGGGCTGGTGGCGACATGACCGACTCCCCTCGCACCGTGATTGATGCAATCGCCAGTGGCAAGCGCGCGGCGATTGCGATCGACTGCGAAGCACGAGGCCTGTCTTTTAGGGAGGTGCTCAAACGCATAAGGGTTCCCGATTGTCCGGGCCTCTCGATGGAGACCTACCTACGTGTGCTGCGTGAGGGGATCGAAGCGGTGGAGCCCGTGCCGGAAGTAGCAGGCTACGAGCTGCTGAACACCTTCTACTTCGACGAACTGGCTCGACAGAGGCGGCCCGAGCAGGAACCTAAGGATCGCACCTCTGGCTTCATGGAGGTGCACCCAGACATCAGCGAAGAGATAGCGATATCGGAAGCGATGCGCTGCCTTCACTGTGGCAATTGCATCTCTTGCGACAACTGCTTCATCTACTGCCCCGACGCCGTGATTACCCCAATGGGGGATGGTAGCTATCTGATAGACTACGACTACTGCAAAGGCTGCGGCGTGTGCGTGCACGAGTGCCCCCGCGCTGCCATGGAGATGATCCCCGAAAGGGCAGAGGTGTGACGCATGGCGACGGTGGAAGGAACCCGTACGGCGACGGAGGGTAAGAAGGGCGGAATGGTCACCACCAAGGTGTTGATGGGCAACCACGCCGTGTCGTGGGGCGTGATGCGCGCTCGTGTACAGATGATCTCGGCTTATCCCATTACCCCGCAGACACAGATCGTGGAGGAGCTGTCCGAGATCTGCGCGAGCGGTCGGCTGGATGCTAAGTTCATCAAGGTGGAATCGGAGCACTCGGCGATGGCGAGTGTCATCGGCGCGTCCGCCGCAGGCGTTCGGGCGTTTACTGCCACCAGCGCGCAGGGGTTGGCGCTGATGCACGAGTTGCTACACTGGGCGGGCCTGGGCCGACTGCCGGTGGTGTTAGTGGATGTCAATCGCGCGATGGCACCGGGGTGGAGCATCTGGAGCGATCAGACCGACGCGCTCTCCCAGCGCGACACGGGCCTCATGCAGTGGTACTGTGAGACGAATCAAGAGGTCTTGGACGGCGTAATCCTCGGATACAAGGTAGCGGAGCGGGTACGACTGCCGCTCATGCTCGTGCTGGACGCCTTTCTACTATCCCACACCTACGAGCCGGTGGAGGTCCCAGATGAGGAAAGCGTGGACGCGTTCCTGCCGCCCTATAGGTCGGAGTACAAGCTGGACCTAGCCAAGCCTGCCGCCTTCGGACCACTCACCTCGCCCGAGCACTACATGGAGTTGCGGTACCGACAACAGCTCGCCTTCGAGGAGGCCGTGGATGTCATCATCGAGGAGGGAAAACGATTCCGCGAAGCATTCGGTCGCGACTACGGGCTGATCGAGTGCTATCGTTGTGAGGGTGCCGAGGTTGCGGTGTTGTGCGCAGGTTCGATGACCGCCACCGCCCGCGAGACCGTGGACCAGATGCGCGAAGAGGGGAAGCCCGTGGGTCTGATCAAGCTACGCGTGTTCCGACCGTTCCCGACGGCGATACTGCGAGCCGCTCTGGTGCCGTTGAAGAAGGTGGCGGTACTGGATCGTAACATCAGCGCAGGTGCCGAGGGCATTTTCGCTCAAGAAGTGAAGGCAGCGATGTGCAACGTGCCATCCGCACCAGAGATCCATCCGTACATCCTCGGTCTGGGTGGTCGCGACATCACACCCAATACCATCCGCACCGCGCTGGAGACGACGCTAGAGAGCAAGACCCGTAACGACATACCGATCTGGCTGGAGCTGAAGGAGTAACAGATGACCGAGACGGCGGTAGACCTGAGAGCCCCAGAGCTGTGTGGGCCAGGACACCTGGCCTGCCAGGGCTGCGGTGCCACCTTGGCCATGCGCTACGCCCTGAAGGCACTGGGAGAGCGAACGATAATAGCACTGCCGGCTTGCTGCTGGTCGGTGATTGCAGGCCCATTCCCCTACTGCAACCTAGGGGTGCCCGTGTATCACTGTGCGTTCGAGACGGCTGCGGCGACGGCTAGTGGCATTCGCGCCGGATTGGACATGCAAGGAATCGAGGATGTCACCGTGATGGCGTGGGCAGGTGATGGCGGCACCTTCGACATCGGCCTGCAGGCACTCTCGGCTGCGGCGGAGCGGAACGAGAACATCCTGTTCGTGTGCTACGACAACGAGGCTTATATGAACACGGGCATCCAACGGTCGTCTGCAACTCCTTTCTCTGCATGGACCACTACCACCCCGGAGTCGTCTCCCAAGGCAGACCGAAAAAAGGACATCGACCGCATCATGGCCGCACACAGCATCCCTTACTGCGCGACCGCGTCGGTGGGCTATCCCGAGGACTTGATGCGCAAGTTCCTGAAGGCGAAAGGTATCGTGGGAATGCGATTCATTCACGTACTAGCCCCATGCCCCGCCGGCTGGAAGATGGCGTCGGACATGACGGTGGAGATCGCGCGCATGGCCGTGGAATCTAACGTGTTTCCGCTTTATGAGGTGGAAGACGGCGTCCGATACCACATCACCTATCACCCGAAGCGCCCGATAAGCGTAGAGCAGTACTTGAAGGTACAAGGCCGCTTCAAGCACCTGACACCGGAAATGGTAGCCCAGTTCACCGCCGAGGTCCACGAGCGCTGGGACCGCCTACAGCGAGACTGCGCAAGCAGCTAAGATAACCACACCATCGAGTGTGCCTTTCCCCCATCCCTCACCACTCGGAGTGGTGAGGGATAGGGAGCTCGGCTGGAGGGATGGGTGGTGAAGCGTAGATCTCCGTGTGGCGGGGTAGGAGGGTGAGCAGTCGTGCAGGCCGTTTGATGATACCGACCCGTCATGCTGAGCCTGTCGAAGCAAACGTCATGCTGAGCCTGTCGAAGCAAACGTCATGCTGAGCCTGTCGAAGCAAACGTCATGCTGAGCCTGTCGAAG
>JABRVX010000075.1 GCA_039961735.1 Fimbriimonadia bacterium | reverse complement strand
GGACGGCGATGCCACGTTCGCGAGCCGATTCCGCCTGCTGACCCGGTGGCGTTGTGGGTGGGGGGTATCTGCGCACCGTGGACAGCCCTCCCGTCACGCTTCGACGGGCTCAGTGTGACGAAGAGAAGCACGGCGATGACGTGACGCTAGCAGCTTCCACAAAGGGGTGGCAGCACACGTCGGGAACCAACCTATGGCAAAGCGAACTCATACTGCCTGCCAGACTCCAAGCGTCGCGGTTGTCCACACACGGTCACCATGAGCGGGCTCCCACCGCCGACCTCGACACTCACCGCATCCTGTGTCGCCCTAACACGCAGCCACGTCCCGAGATAACAGATGCGGAACGACAGCGAGGTCCAGTGCTTCGGCAGTCGCGGCTCGATGGATAGCCCGCGCTCGGACAGAGATACCCCACCGAAGCCGGACACCGCCGCCAACCATGCGCCGCCCGACGCCGTGCCGTGAATCCCATCGTTCACATCGTGACGACCCGTCAGCGATTCGTCCAGGTCCTCGCCCGCGCTGATCATGAACTGCTCGTACGCATAGTCCATGTCACCTATCAGCTTTCCCATGATCGAGTTGATCACGAAGCTCATGGAGCTGAAGTTCATGCACCGCTCTTTGTAGTACTCGTAGTTCGCGCGCAGTACCTTCTCCGGGAACTCGTCTCGGAACATCACGAGCGCCATCACCACGTCCGGCTGATGAATCGCCTGATAGGGGAACACCGGCGTCCACCACTCCTTGCGATGCTCCAGCAAGTTCTCCGGTATGGGGAGCAGTCGGTAGTACCCTTCATACTGCTCGATCAAGCCGCTCTCGGCATCCAGGAGGTACACGATGCGCCCGGCGACGCGCGACCACTCACGAATCTCCTCATCGCTCACACCCATCTCGCTCATGACGCGAGCATGGTCCTCGGGCCGCTCCTTCGATAGCAGTCGAAGGACGTCCACCGTCCACTCCAAGGTCTTGCGTGCCAGGATGTTCGTGTAGAAGTTGTCCCTGCTCTCGCAGTGCCCCTCATCAGGTCCTGCAACCCCCTCGAAGTGATAGCTGTCATCAGACGGATCGTAGCTGGCCCGCGACACGTAGAATCGCGAGAACTCCACTAACATCTCGATGCCCTGGCGTGCCAGGAACTCGATGTCGCGCGTAGCCCACCAGTATTGCATCAGGCTATATGCGACATCCCCGTTGATATGGATGTTAGTCAGCGTATACCGCCACCAGTAGCCCAGCTCCTCCTCGCCATACGGCCCCGCCTGCCATGCGAGCTTCGCGCCCTTCCACCCGAAGCGCTTGGCAATGGCCCGGCCAGGCTCGAGTCCCACGTGCCGGTAGTTGAGACAGGCGCGCGCGACTTCTGGCCAAGTGAACAAGAACACCGGCTCGATGTACAGGTCAGTGTCGTAAAAGACGGTGCCTTGATACCACTCACCGGTGAGTAGCTTGCATGGGATGCTCAACTTGTCACTGTGCCTCGGCGCGGCACTGATTAGGTGCATCAGGCAGAAGCGGAGATAGAACTGTGCGAGGTCGTCGCCTTCGATCTGCACGTCCATGCGTTGCCATGTAGTATCCCACCATTTGCTGTTAGCTACTAGTGCTGCGTCGTAGCCCTCGGCCCGTGCGGCACGAAGCTCGGACATCTCGTCACACGCGACGCCGTGTCTTACATCCTCTTCGCTAGCTACGGCGATGTACTTCGTCACCCGGATTGGCACGCCGACGCTCGCAGAGAGGCGATGCACCGAATAGGTTTGAGAGTCCCGGACGAAAGACTCGTCCGAATCGATTCCGGCCACCTCGGTGGCAACTGCCATACGGACGTGCTGCCCCTTCAGATAGGTGCGTGCATCCAACCTGCACACACCGGCCTCGGCCCACGCTCCCACCACCTCGTACTGCTTGTCTTCCTTCAGGTTGGAGCGGATCGTGCCGTCAACCCCGCTCTCGATCCGTACCTCCTCGCTGTAATCGAGCGGCGTGATGGTGTAGCGAAGGTAGGCGCGATGAGCGAACCGCATGTCACAGAATCGCTCCATCTCGACACGCGTGTTCCGCCCGGCCGCATCCTGAATCTCGTAATGGTAGGAGTACACGCCGCGCCGCAAGTCGTACTCCTGTCGGAAGCCGGACACAGTCCCCCGCCGAAAGCTCAGCTCCCGGTTGCCGATGAGCACTCGCAGCATCAGCGGATCGGGCAGGTTGGCGATGGACGGGTTGGGCCCCGCGTCGTCGAAGTACTTCGGGTCGAAGTGTCTCCGCTCATAGCTCACCGGGCGCACGAACGCAAAGTAATCGGCGTGTCCGAACACCGCCGCCACGAAGGTGGAGGGGTGCCTGCCGCTTCGATTCTCCAGCAGGTTGCCTTTGAGCGCGAGATAGCCGTTGCACACGGTGAAGACGGTGTTGGCGCTCTCGATGGCTTGCTCGGAAGGGTCGGTCTTGACGACGGTCCACGTGTCGCGCTGCATAGGGGAACCTCCGTGCACTTTGTACCCTCGTGATGTTCTGGCTCCGACAATGGCCCTACATCGCGGGCGCGCTCGTCCGTGTGGGACAATCGGTGTCGGAGAAGAGCGAATGGCGGAAGTCACGATTCGAGAGGTCGAGCAGATCATCGGGCGCTGGGCGCCACTGGATACTGCGGTGCCGGGCGACCCCGTGGGGCACCAAGTCGGCGACAGAGACCGCGTCCTTCAGGCCGTGGCCGTCGCTTTGGACGCGAGCCCCACGCAGGTGGAGAGAGCCGCGAACGAAGGTTGCGAGCTGCTCGTCAGTCACCACCCACTGATCTACCGCCCGTTGTCCCGCATAGACCCGAGCGATCCCGTCGGTCGCAGCGTTTCCCTCCTCTGTCGCCACGAGATGGCGCTCTACGTGGCGCACACCAATTGGGACGTCGCGCCCGGAGGCGTGAATGACGCCCTAGCGTCCGCCATCGGGCTGCAGAACGTCCATTCCTTCGCGGCGCACGGGGCACGTAGGTTCATCAAGTTCGTCACCTTCGTGCCGCGCCCCGACGTTCAGCGCGTGCTCGATGCCCTCTCGATTGCCGGTGCAGGCCAAATCGGTCTCTACCGCCGTTGCGCATTCTTCCATCTCGGCACCGGCACCTTCGAGCCCCTGCCCGGTGCCAATCCGGCCATCGGCGAAGTGGGCATGAGAGAGGAAGTCGAGGAGTACCGCCTCGAGACTGTGGCGCCGGAGGCAGTCGAGGGCGAGTTGGTCCGGGCGCTACGCGCGTCGCATCCATACGAGGAGCCTGCGTTCGACATTCTGCCCGTGCGTTCCGGCCCGGAAACGTTTTTGGGCCGCATAGGCGATCTGCCCGCCCCGCAAACGCCAACCGAGTTCCTCGCATCCGTCAGCCAACGGCTGACCTGTACGCCGCGTTGGCTCGGCGCTGCGAAAGAGCGAGTCGGGCGGATCGCGGTCGTCGGCGGCTCGGGGGGTGACTTCGTTGGGGAGGCTGCCGCAGCAGGCGCTGACGCGCTGCTGACGGGCGAGTTACGGCACCATCAGATTGTCGAGGCGTACGAACGAGGGCTCGGCATCGTAGACGCAACGCACGCTGCGACGGAGCAACCAGGCGTGGAGGCTCTCGCAAAGCGGCTCGAGTCGCACTTCGCGGGTCGCGTACGAGTACAGTGCTTCTCGCCATCCGAATAATCGCATCCGCTCGCCACTTATTGCCATTCACTGCGAGTAGCGGGTAAACATTGTAGGAATATGTCTGCCGACCGGCGAAGAACGCAGACTGAAGGCGTGTCTTTCCGGTCAGTGGAAGCCGATCTTGCCGGCAGGCCACCGGCACAAAAGGAGCTGTGGATCGATGAGCAAAGGAATGTTCAGGGCGGTCGTCCGCCTCCAGTGGCTGCTTGCGCTTGTGATGTTGCCTGGAGTGGGCCTCAGCGTGCCCTCGGTCACCATCAACTCCCCAACCGGCACCGGCACGATCGGTGGAGACGTGCGCGTCAGTTTCACGCTGAGCGGCGGTGTCGGCCTCATGAACTGGGTGGTGGAGGTCCGCTCCACCGATGCGGGCTTAGGCTATACGAACGTCGCGAGCGGCACTGCCACCAACAGTACGGTGAGTGCCACGTGGAGCTCCGCGGGAGGTGGCTTCCCAGACGCGAACGATTATGAGATCCGCGTAACCGCCACAGACACCGTGCCTTCGAGTGGACAAAACTCCGTCACCGGCGTAGTCCTCAACAACACCACGTACATTCGGCTGGACAACCCGACGGACAGTGCGACCGTCGGGGGATTGGTTCGTGCGGTCGGCGCCGCCGGCGACAGTTGGACACTCCGCTGGGACGGACTCACGAACGCCGCCACGGGCTCCGCCGGGAACATCAACAACGATCTGAACTCGACGACCCTTTCGGACGGGCCCCACACCCTGGTCCTCACGGTAACGAACCAGTTCGGCGATGTCAGCACTCTGACGCGAGCACTGGCCGTGCGCAACAACGTGGACCCGGTCGTGAAGATCACGGCACCGGCCGAGAACGCCGGTGTCAAGGGCACAGTCAAGATCACGGGCTCGGCACGTCATCCAGACGCCACCGCGTCCGTCACATTGCGGACCGATCTAGGGGCCACGCTATATAGCGGGGTGGGCCCCACCCACACCATCAACGTGGACTGGGACACGGTGGCGCAAGGAGTTCCCGATGGGTTACGTACGCTGACTCTCCTGCTCACAGACGCATCCGGCAACGAGAACCGTGCCGTCGTGAATGTCACCGTAGATAACACCGGACCGCAGGTCTCCTTCAGCGTGACTCCCACCCCCGGTGGCTTCGGAAAGGGAACGCTAGATATCTCCGGCACGGTGACAGACACCAACCTAGACCGATGGAACATTACGGTGGACGGTGGTACCTCGGGAGTCTTCCCCAACTCCGGCACCGAGAGTGAGATCTCGTCCAAGTGGAACACTCAGCTGTACTCGGAAGGGTCTCATGTGGTTCGCGTCGTAGCATTCGACAAGTCCGGCAACCAAGGGTCCAGCCAGGTCACCGTTATCACCGACAACATCAAGCCCACCGCAAGCTTGACTTCGCCCGCCGCGAACACCGTCGTCAAAGGCGGCAACATCGTGATCGAGGGAACTGCCTCCGATGCGAATTTCGACCGCTGGGAGTTGGCGGTGGACGACGGTACCACCGGCCTCAGCAACCCGTCCGGTACGACCAACACCGTCAGCTCCAACCTAGATACCTCGTCCCTCGGCGAGGGGAAGCACGAGATTAAGCTGACAGCCTTCGACAAGGCGGGGAACACCCAAGAGGCGATCGTTAGCTTCGACATAGACAAGATCGCCCCCAACGTGGACCTCACCGCGCCTCTCGCCGATGCGTTCGTGCGGGGCATCGCGCCGATCACCGGGACCGTCATCGATTCCAACCTCGACACGTGGACCGTTCGGATTGATGGCGTGGTGGACATCCCCAACAATACCGGCACCACTGGTTCGATCAGTGTGGATTGGGATACTCGCGTCCGAGTGGGAGGCGTGCGGCGATTCCCGGACGGTCCTCACACGATAGACGTTACCGCTCGTGACAAGGCCGGCAACGTCGCGACCCTCGTCCGCAACATCAAGGTGGACAACACCAGTCCGTCCATAGAGAATATCCAACCCGAGGCTGACTCCTTTGTCGGCGAAAGCGTTCTCATCACCGCCAACGTCGTCGAGCAGAACCTCGACAAGTGGACGGTCACAGTAGACGGCGAAGAACTTGACGGAGGCACCGGCAACTCCTCCGGCATCGAAGTGGATTGGTTCACTTCGACATACAGCGAAGGAAGGCACACGATCCAAATCGTGGCGACGGACAAGGCGGGTAACACCGACACGAAGACGGTGTCGGTAACGATAGACCGAACCGCTCCTCAGGTGTTCATCCGCTACCCGTTCAACAACTTCGTCGTAGCCCCGAACACGAATCTGCTGATCGTCGTGGACATCACTGACCTGAGCGACCTGAGCGTGGATGAGGACTCGGTCTCGGTGGTGCTCCGCGGGCCGCGCAACAACGTAGTTGCCAAAGCCGACAAGCTGTCTTCGACTCGGCTCGCCGCCGGCAACGGGATCCGCTGGACCGGACAGCTCAACGTAGGCAAGGGCGGAGGCAAGGTCGGCGATAAGTTTACTATCGAAGCAACGGCCATGGACAAGGCTGGGAACGGCCCTGCTACCGCGAAGAAGACCATCTTCATTCGATTCCAGTAGTCAGGACCGTACCGCAAGGAGGGAGATGAACAGGATGAAGCGAGCAAGGATGCTGAAGCTGTTTGGCATGGCAATGTGTGTAGGAGCAGTAGCCGTGCCAGCGCAGAACCCGGGAGACACCGTGAACTCCCTCAGCATCGGCGGGCGCGGCTTTGGCATGGGCGGCGCATTCGCCGCGATTGCAGATGACGTGACCGCAGCTGCTTGGAACCCGGCGGGCCTCGCGTATCTCACTCGCCCGGAGTTTCAGGTCGTCATGCGCACGATGCCGAGCTACGACACTATTCAGTCGGGCAACGCGATCAACCCCACCGAGCGTACCTCGGGAAGTGCAGGGGCACAGCAAGCCGGCTTCGTCGGGCTCGCAGTCCCGCTAAAGAATAGCCGCCTCGGTGGAAACGGGACACTCGGCCTGGCGTATTGGCGAGGGGGGTTCTATGAGGAAAGCGTCTTCGCCGCGAGGCTGACCAGCGGCGATCCCGACAGCAACCTGGAGATCCGACCACGCGAGCAGAACACCCGCCTAGTCACCGACTTCTTTACGCTCTCCTACGGCTTCAAGGCCGGAGGTGACATGAACATCGGGATCGGAGTGGTGTACGCGCAGCAGAAGCTGGACTATTCGCTCAGCGAGACCATCGTGGACCCGGCCAACCCGAACGACCCGCTCGGAGTTACCGAAAACCAGTTGAACGAGACGGGCACCGGAGTCGGAGGCCAGATAGGCGTCATGGCGCCGTTCGGCGGTGGTAAGGGTACGTGGGGCCTTACGTATCGAAGTGAGATCAGCTTGCAGAACTATGGCGCAGGCGACACCTTCGCAGACAAGATCCCCGCTCGGTTCTCCGCATCGGCCAGCTACTTGCTTGCCGAAGTCTCACGCGGCTCCTACCAGGACTTCCTCGTGGGTGCTGCGCAGATCGACCACTACACCAAGGCGAACACGGGGCTGTCGGACGCACGTGCCGAGACCACGAACTTCGGGCTCGGCCTGCAGTACATGATGTCCATGCGCGGCTTCTCGCTTCCGATCCGCATCGGCTTCATGACCAACAAGGCCGCCAACGGCGTCCGCTTCGCCGATGAGGACCTGTTCACATTCGGCCTCGGCTTCCGACCCAATCGCGGAAACTGGAACCTCGACCTCGATTTTGCTTCGTCCAGCAAGCGAAGTGGGATGGACTTCAGCCTGTCGTTCGCGTATCAGTTCGGAGAGGAATAGCGGTTTGAAGAGCCGCGGGCGGTGATCACGATGGGTGCGCGTAGACTGCTGACGCTGATCTTGGTGCTCGTGCTGGCGCTGCCGGCGGCGGTGTCTGGTCAAGAGCCTTGGGTTGCTCCCTACCTCGAAGGCCTGAAGGCCGCCAAGGAGAAGGATTGGGGCACGGCACGTGGAGCCTTCGAGGCTGCCATAGCCATTCGAGCCGAAGACTCCGGCAGCCAGGTTTGGTTCAAGCGAGGGCCTACCCAGCGCGACCTTTGGCGGGGCGGGGCGCCCTACACCCCCAACTTCGCCGCGGCGTATTGCACCTATCGCCTGGCAGTCGAGAGCGGAGACGGTGCCGTGGCCCGGTCGCACTATGAAGACGCTGCGAAACGTTTGGCTGCCCTGCTTTCCAAAGAGCAGTTCGCTCCGCTGATCTACTCCCTACTTGTCGCGTCGTACACGGCGATGGGCGATGAGGCCAAGAAGACCGAAGTCCTCTCCGATTACGCCCAGAAGCGAGCGGCCAATCTGCTAAAGGTCCGAGTCGATACCGAGTTCGTGCTCCCCGAAGACCTCGCCGCGACGAAGAAGTTGAACGGTACGCCGCAGACCGGGAGCGGGGAAACCACGGGGCCGAAACCCGCTGTGCCGAGCGACCTGGCCACGGCGGGACCCGTGCCGTTCAACCCCCTCAAACACGCGATTCTCATCGGCAACTCGCGCTATCACGGCTCCATCGGCGACGTGCCCAACGCCATCAACGATTGCTACCTCATGCGTGATGCGCTGACGAAGCACGCAGGCTATGACCCCGCGAACGTGGTGATCCTGGCCGAACCGACATACGAGGAGATGCTGGCCGGCGTACAGCAATTCGCCGCCAAGCTTCCCCCTGGGGCCATCGTCTTCTTCTTCTACACGGGGGCAGGCAGGGTCAACACGGCCGACAAGGTGGACTATCTGATCCCCAACGGCGCACCCAATCGAGACGCATTCAGTTCCTTCGTTCGAAAGAACGATCTCCTGTACATGTTCGTAGGAAAGGCGGAGAGGACGATCGCGGTGTTTCAGGTGGATCGGTTGCAGGAGCCGAACGGCATGTGCTTCGGCGACGATCTGCCTGTCGGAGGTTCGATCGCATACGTGCGAGCCTGCATGACCGGCGAGCGGTGTCAGACGAAGCTGACCGCGAGCGGCATCAATGGCCTCTGGGCTTCTGCCGCGGCCTGGGTTCTGGAAAACCGGATGCGGGGCCCGCGGATCGCCATAGAGAGCTTTTGCTGGGAGATACTCGACCGCGTGCTGTCTGTGAACACGGGGGCGAGGGCGGAGTCGCGTCAGACGCCGTTGCTCCCGAACTACTCGCTGCTCTCGCAGGACGCAACGTTCTGATACAGCCGGCGATGGTCCGACCCGAAGGCTGAAGGTCGAAGTCGCTCGACCGCATACTTAACCCATGAGGCGCTATGCACAGCATCGCTGACCACTCTGCATCCAGAGCGGCGGTACGCCGGCTGGCAGGGGACCGAGCCGAACGCTACCAGCGCGAGGTCCTGCTGCCCAGCCTCGCACGCCTCACGGGCGCTTCGGACCCCACCTTGCCCAGCGTTCTGGATGCCTGCGACAGCTCTCTGGCCGTGGTCCGCGCGTTCCTCGGGCATTATGCCTTCTCCAGACGCGGCGCGGTGGGTGACAGCTATGCCCAGATCGCAGTCCAGGCTTTGCAGAACCGTTTCCCGTCCCAGGAGGCCTTCGAGCGTGCAATGCGCGCCGCCGAACCACCCTCTATGTGGGAGGCGATGTTGGAAGAGTGTGAGCGCCGCAAGAAGAAGCCGAACGAGCAGCTCAACCGCTGGATGCTGGATGGCCTGCTGGCTCTAGTTCATGCGATCTACCGTGAAGACGACGTGGGAAATCTGTTCCACTGGATGCGCGACCGGGTCATCCAGACCGAGCAGGTGCACACCGTTTTCGATGCAATCGTGGACATCCGGGGCGTCGGACCGAAAATCGCTTCCCTGCTTCTACGCGACCTGGCGTGGCTATACCGCCTGGAAGATCGCATCGCCCCGGTGGACCGCCTGTTGCTCCAACCGATTGACGGCTGGACGAGGCGCATCGCCGACCTTCTGTCGGAAGAGGTGTCCAGCGAGACCACCCCGGATTGGGTGATTGCTGGAAAGCTGTCGAAGATCGCTCGGCGCAGCGGCGTCTCCGGGGTCGCCCTGAACATGGGCATTCAGTACTTCGGCTCCATCGAGGTCCGAATCGTGCACCACCTCCCTCGCGCCTTTGCCACCCTCGCCGAGACCGACTCCCACTCCTCCGCCATCGGCTAACCAGCGCGTCCCAGCCCCCCGTGCCCCTTCCCAAGGGAGAAGGCTGGGGTAAGGGTCGCAGGAGTCAAGCATAAGTTTGGTAATGCTAACCACTAGAGTAATAGGCAAGCCGGTGAACCTTTTCGGCTTGCGAACCGTCAATGGGTTAGCGGCGGGCACAGCCACCGCCGCGCGGTAGACGCGGTCTCGCAGCGGGTCATGGTGGACGGAACCGACTACTACACCCAGATCTATCCCGCAAACCGTGACTATAACAACACGACCTTCGAGATCAAAGGTGTGGACGAGCAGGGGGTCCGTTTTGGTACCACTATTACGAGCCGAACGGACGCGGGTACGAGGTGTTTCTGGGGACGACGCAACTGAGCCCGCCCGGCTACGGTGCGGTGGCCGGAATAGAGCTGGAAGATATGAACCGAGACGGCGTAGTAGCGTGGAGCGCTTGGAGCAGCGTCGGCACCCGTCCTGTTCACGACGTGTATCGGAACGACGTGAATCTATCGGAGCCAGTGCTGGGCCTCTATAGGGAGGTCACCTACCATTCGCGGGTCAACGCGCACGGCGACGTGCTGTGGTCCGGCTACGGACCCAATACCGGCGGTAAGGACCACCTCTTCCTGAACCAGACCTCACTGACAGCCGGCTTGGTGGATGGCCACCGGGGCATTGATGTAGAGGGCCTCAATGACCGCGGAGACTATGTGTGGCTGCTGATTGACGGAGCCGGGAGTACGCACCTCTATCTGAACCGGGAGAATCTTTCTCGCAAGGTTTTTGGTACCAAGCCCTATACCGTGTTCCATCTCGCGAATCGCCTCAGCGAGGCAGGTGACGTCCTCTGGGCTGCGGTAGACAAGACCACCGACATCGCCATGCTGTTTCTCAACGAGACGGAGATCTCGCACTCCGTGCTCGGCATAGACCCCGACTGGCCCTATACGACGGTCGGCGCTGCCTTTGGGTTCGATGCGCGGGGCAACTACGTGTGGTCCGGTACGGGGCCCAACACCGGCTATGCGTACCACACCTTCTTCAACGAGTTCGACGTCTCTCTCGACGCGATCCCGTCCGGAGACATCTATCACAGCCAGCCGCTCGCACTCAACAGCAGGGGGGACCTGTTCTGGGGCGCGATGCTGAACGATGGTTCCATCTGGTTGTACCGGTCCCGCCTCGTCTGCGAGCCACACACGGCGCTCGGACTCCTGCTCCTGCCGCTGCTAAGGCGGCGCAGGCGGTCGGGTGGACGGGTGGACGCCGGGCTGTAACGCGCCGCACCGTCGAATCCTTTCGGCTTCCCGCTGAAGAGGGAGGGAAAGGCGAGCGGAACGTAGCCTCGCCGTCCCGGCGATGGCCCGGCGGGGGTTCGAGACAGCCCGCCCCTCGGGTAATCTGATCGCGCTAGAACCGGGCGAGTGGCGGAATTGGTAGACGCCCTGGATTTAGGTTCCAGTGTCCACAAGACGTAGGGGTTCGAGTCCCCTCTCGCCCACCAACGTCTCTGCCAGTACCTCAGCTCAGCTTCCGCCGACACGGGCACAGGAGCCTCCGCTGCGGTCGCTGAGCACCCCGCAGCATCTCGCACCCCTCTGCTATCTCCGCGGTCCCTTTGCGAACTTCGCGTGGTAGCCCGAGCCTTACCCTTGCGATGCCCTGCGGGTCCTGATCTGCTCAGGATTGCGGGTTTGGGTCTCACGTGGAGCCATCGAGGTTCGGCAACAAGCGGCGAAGGGTCGCTGCCTGTGCTCGCTGCAGTAGGGTGAGGGATGCGAGGATCGGGAGCTAGTGGTCTGCCTGGGCTAGCGCCGCGGCGCTCACGAGGCCCTTGGCGGAGGCCGCGACTGCCGGTCGCAGGGCTGACACGGCGGCAACCAATTCGCGGCTAGGAAACTTTATATCAGCCACTTTGGTATAATAAAAATAAACCATGGTTGATCCATACCAGTGAAGCATCGAATGACACAGTCGTCGCCATCGCCTGCCGTTCAGGACTACGTGAAAGCCATCTACAAACTCGAGCGCGTGGGGGGCAAGGTCTCGACCGCGAAGGTCGCCGAGCGTCTCGGTACCTCTCCGGCAGCCGTCTCCAAGATGCTGAAGACTCTTTCACAAGCCGGCCTGGCGCATCACAAGCCCTACATGGGGGTGCGCCTGACCGCACGAGGCGAGGCAGTCGCCCTAGAAGTCATCCGCCACCACCGCCTCTTGGAGCTGTATCTCCACGATGTGCTCGGCTACTCTTGGGACGAGGTGCACGACGAAGCCGAACGTCTCGAGCACCATATCTCTGAAGAGTTCGAGGCGCGCATTGACCGCCTGCTCAACTATCCGACCATAGACCCGCACGGCTCGCCCATCCCCACCACGGATGGGCGCGTGGAGCCGCCGCCGGGCACACCTTTGGCCGATGCCGAGCCAGGAGACCGCCTCGTGGTCCGGCGCGTCCGCGACGACAATCCGGAGATGCTTCGCTTCTTGGCCTCGCTCGGCCTTCGTCTCGGCACGGTCCTCCGCGTGGTAGACAAGCAGCCGTTCAACGGTCCGCTCACACTCGAGGTAGGGAAGAAGCAGGTTGCTCTCGGGCGCGAGCCCGCCTCTCAAGTGTATGTGGAGGCGACGGATGGCCGGTAGTTTCACCCTCGACCGCCTGGCGCCCGGCGAGTCTGCCCGTGTCGTGTCGCTCTCCAGTGAAGGGCCGGAAAGGCGACGGCTGCTGGACCTCGGTCTCCTTCCCGGTGTCCAGATCAAGGCGAGTCTGCGGAGCCCACTCGGCGACCCGACCGCATACGAAGTGCGGGGCGCGCTGATAGCCCTACGCAGAGAACAGGCTGCGAAAATCACCGTCGAGCCGTTGGAGGTGACAGCCGATGCATGATGCGGCAACCTGTGGCACATGCAGAGCATGCGAGCCGCTCGACCTCCTTCGGTTCGGTCTCGATACTGCTGCGTACGACCACGTGATCGCGCTGGCCGGGAACCCTAACACGGGAAAGAGCACGCTGTTCAACGCCCTTACCGGACTCCGACAGCACGTCGGCAACTGGCCAGGCAAGACCGTGGTGCGAGCCGAAGGTGCCTTTCGCTATCAGGGTGCGAAGTACAAGGTAGTGGACCTCCCAGGCACTTATTCGCTGCTGTCGTACAGCGTTGACGAGGAAGTGGCACGCGACTTCATTCTGTTCGGAAGGCCGAGCGTCACGATTGTCGTGACCGACGCTACCTGCCTGGAGCGCAACCTGAACCTAGTCCTGCAGGTGCTAGAAATCACGGACCGCGCCGTGGTCGCACTCAATCTGGTGGACGAGGCTGAGCGCCAAGGCATACGGGTGGACGCCTCTACACTTTCCGAGGACCTCGGCGTGCCGGCGATCCCGATCGCAGCACGATACCGCCGTGGCCTCCCCGAGCTATTACAGGCCACTCACGCAGTTGCGACTGGGATAGCTCGGCTCTCGCCGAAGCGCCTACGCTACACCGACGATCGACTAGAGGAGGCAATCGCCAAGCTGGAACAAGAGGTTCTCCAGATATTCCCCGACCTACCGAACGCGCGATGGGTGGCACTGCGCCTTCTGGAAGGCGATGAAAGCGTGTTGCAGGAAGTACGCAACGGGACGCTGGGGCGCCTCACCCACTCCACCGCGCCTCAGAATCGCACGGAACTGAGGGTGCTGTGAGCACGGCCGACCGCGAGCTGCTGCTGGAGCGAGCGCGCGAAGCACGACAGCGCCTGGGCGATGCGCTGCACGACCGAGTTACCGAGTCTCTGTACTCCGAGGCTCGACGGATCGCCTCTCGAGCAGTATCCGTTGGCGGCAAACCCGATCTGCTCAGTCGTAGGTTGGACTCGCTCTTGACGAACCGCCTAACCGGTTTTCCGGTGATGTTCCTGCTCCTCGTCGGTGTCTTCTGGCTGACTATCGCGGGGTCCAACTTTCCCTCGGCGCTCCTCGGCACCCTTACCACGGACACCCTCTACGGCATGCTGCATGCGGGAGCGGACCGAATTGGTGCTCCGTGGTGGCTCACCGGGCTGCTCATCGACGGCGTGTACTTGGCAATGGCCTGGGTTTTCAGCGTGATGCTTCCTCCGATGGCCATCTTCTTCCCGCTTTTCACGCTGCTCGAGGACTTCGGTTACCTTCCTCGGGTCGCATTCAACCTGGATAGGCTGTTCAAAAGCGTGGGAGCGCACGGCAAGCAGTCGTTGACGATGATGATGGGCTACGGGTGCAACGCAGCAGGCATCGTTTCCACACGCATCATAGACAGCCCTCGTGAGCGGTTGATCGCCATCATTACGAACAACTTCTCGATCTGCAACGGGCGTTGGCCTCTGCTGATCCTCATGGGCACGATCTTCTTGGGGGCGGCTGCGCCTCCCGCACTCGCGTCTCTGATCGCCGCCGGAAGCGTGGTGGGCATCTCACTTCTGGGCGTGGTCTTTGCCATGGGCGTATCGCTCTTCCTTTCGCGGACGTGGCTGAAGGGTGAAGCGTCGGCATTCAGCCTGGAGCTCCCGCCATACCGTCCACCGCGCATCCTTCAGACCCTCTACACCTCTCTCATAGACCGCACGCTCATCGTGCTGAAGCGGGCAATGATCATGGCAGCACCCGCGGGAGCCGTGATCTGGCTGATCGGTAACGTGCACGTCGGCAGCGATTCGCTCGCGGCGCATCTAGTCAACCTGCTAGACCCCCTCGGACTCGCCATAGGATTGAACGGAGTGATCCTATTGGCCTACGTGGTGGCGATACCAGCGAACGAGATCGTCATCCCGACCATCATGATGCTCACGCTGACCCTCGCGAAATCCTCGCTGGCGTCGGCGGGAGTGATGACGGAGTTCGAAAGCGTCCAGACCCGTGAGATACTGACTGAAATAGGGGGCTGGACGGTGCTCACCGGATTGAACCTGATGCTGTTCAGCTTGCTTCACAATCCCTGCAGCACGACGCTGCTTACCATTTGGCAGGAGACCAAGAGCCTTAAGTGGACCGCCGTGTCTGCTCTGTTGCCCCTTGCGCTCGGCTTCGCGGTCTGTTTCCTAAGCGCACTGGTTGCCAGGGCCATCTGGTCGCTCTGAGGACAGCCCTTCGAGGAAGATCGAAAGGCCGACCCGGGGGATCGGCCTTCTAGTCCTCCAACAGGTTGCAGTACTATTCGCCGCCGTTGGGCAATTCACAGAGAACGGAAACACCGCCCCTCGTGAACACTCCCCAGCGGTCGTAGAGCAGCGTGCCGCTGATCGGGTGGAACGCGGCGATCGCGAAAAGGTCCGGATACCAGACGCCGTCCTGAGCCTGCACGAGAATAACACGGGGCGTCCCGTTGACGTATCCGCGCCCCGCGAAGAACACGGACATGCCCTCGCAGAGGAACGCGTCGAAGCAGTTCATGAAGATCTCCACGTCTGCCCTCGGGTTGCGTTCCCAAGCTTCAGCGTACCTGAACGTCCCGTAGATGCCTGCCTCCGTGGAAGCGAGCCAGAACTTAGTCACGAACTGCGTGTCACGGATCGTCCGCCCTCGGCCTTCACCGTATGCGATGCCGACGGAGTTCTGTGC
This sequence comes from Fimbriimonadia bacterium, assembly GCA_039961735.1. Lineage (NCBI taxonomy): Bacteria > Bacillati > Armatimonadota > Fimbriimonadia > Fimbriimonadia bacterium. The sequence continues at coordinate 4,113 of JABRVX010000075.1, read as the reverse complement.
AAAGGCACAGGCCGCAAGCGTGAGCGCCGCGATACCGAGCAGAACCTTGTTCATTCTAAGAAACCCTCCTTCTAGTAAAGAGCAACTATGGGGGGTTGCTCACATTCGGGGGTGTAATCCCATCTCCTGTTATTCTACCACAGCTAACAAGAATACGGGCCGGGCAATAAGCCCGGCCGCTAATATTCTGTGACCTTTGCCAGCGTGGAGTAGCCTACATGCTAGTTGTCTGGACCGTTGGGCAGCTCGCAGAGAACCGAGACCCCACCCCGATTGAACCATCCGTAGCGATCGTAGAGTAGCGTGCCGCTGATGGGATGGAACGATGCGACTCCGAACTCGTCCGGGAACCAGTAGGCGTCCCTCACATAGACACCGATGATTCGCGGGGTACCATTCACATAGCCCTCGCCGAAGAACAGGGCAGCGCTGTCCTCGCACTGGAACTCCAGGAACCGATTGATCCAGACCCTGACGTTGTCCGACGGCCCTCCGCGCTGCTTGTCCTCATACGAGAAATGGCCGTAGATGCCGGCCTCGGTCGAAGCAACCCAGAAGTCCAGCCACACAGTGGTGCTCCGGTTGGTGCGAACTTCTCCCTTACCGTAGGCGATGCCGATGGAGTTGTCCGCGAATGCAGTGACGCCAATAATGAGCGTCAAGCAGCCCGCTAGAAACTTAGTCATATTCCCTCCTTCAAGTAGAGCCAAACCGATACGCACCCGCAATTGAGCGGGCACATACTTTACCTGGCTAAGTATTGTACCATAGTTATCGCTGCGGGCCAAGTGGTTTCTCGCCTTCAGGCTCGTCCGCCGCATATACAGGTAGGTTTGCGATCCGTGAACCGGCCAGGGTGGCCTCCGCCGCCTGGCAGGTCGCACAACCCCTCGGCCGTGCGCAGACCAGGTTTGCCCAATCGCGGAGGCGCAGATCGTAAGTGCGGCAAGAGCGGCAGGAAACTTGCTCATTCGTGATCACCTTCCGTCGAGAGAAGCGACCCTACGCGGCGCCCAGCGTGAACGGAGGCACAAAGTTCGTCTAGCTAAATATGATGCTACGACTTTTGCGGTGGTTCACAACCGGATTCCAGCAATCCACGTGTAGCGATAGCCGGATCAGAGTGAGATGCCCTACACCCAGACGCTCATCCGGTCGGGTGAGCACTTCGTGGCACTCATTCTGCAGGTTAACTGTTAACTCCAGAAAGGAAGAGCCAATCAAGCACGGGAGGCCGTATTGTGAGATTACTTGCTTTTGCTTGCGCACTCGGCGTTGTCGCAGCCTACGCTGCACCGGAGGACGACATCCTCGCAGGCATCTCGACTACACGCATGATGGACCACATCAAGTACCTGAGCGGCGCGACATCCAACATCAAGAGCCGCTACAGCCCAGACGCGGACACCGTCATCGCACAGAACTGGCTGGCTGCGCAGTTCCAGGCACTCGGCTACACCGTTTTCGTTCAGGACTGGGGGAAATGGAACGGATACAACTGCGCAGATAACGTGATCGCCCGAAAGGTTGGGACGAAATATCCGGGAGAGTATTACGTCATCGGTGGCCATTACGACTCCACGTCGCAGTCCCCGTGGTCGAACGCACCGGGCGCCGATGACAATGCAACCGGCACGGTGAGCGTGCTGGAAGCTGCGATCCTGCTCAAAGATTATCCCAGCGAATACTCCATCGAGTTCATCGCCTTTTGTGGAGAGGAGCAGGGCCTGTTGGGAAGCACGTATTACTGCAACAACCCGGCCGGCAGATTCTGGAAGGGCGCGATCATCCTCGACATGACAGGATACGAGACAACTCCGGGCACTCCGATGTACGTCGGGGCGACGACGAACTCTCAGTTCGCCAACTGGCTGCGCGATGTCGGAGTGGAGGTCAACCCCGGTCGGGCGATCTCGAGGTTTACGTACGCGTCTGGGGCAAGCGACAATTACCCCTTCTACCAGAAGGGCGTTCCAGAGGCCCTGATCATCGAGGGAACTCCTTCCATGATCTGGGGAGGGTCCAACCCGTACTATCACTCCACGAGCGACACCTGGGACAAAATCACTCCCAGCTTTCTGGAGGTAGGCGCCCGCATGGGAATCGCCGGCTTGGTGCGCAAGGCGATCGTTTACAACGGTGATGCCGCGGTGCTGATGTCGGAGTACTCCGGTAACCGAGCTAACGTGACCGTTGAGGTCCAGCGCCGCAATCCGGGTAGCACCACTCCACTCGAGACCTACTATGTGCAGCTCGACTCGGCCGGTGTTTTCCGCATCCCGGACGCGGTGCCCGCCGGCACGTGGGACTTTGCGGTTAAGGCTCCGGGTTGGTTGAGAGACGTCAAGGGCTCGGTCTCCATCCCGAACGCAGCAGGCATCAGCTTCACCCTGGTCCCAGGCGATGCGAACGACAGCAACTCCGTGGACATGAGCGACCTGAACGCCATACTCACCGTCTTCGGCGACGCCGGCACCGCGCACACCGACATCGACGGCAGCGGGACAGTCGACCTTGCGGACCTCACGCTCGTCCTCAGTCACTTCGGTGAGGTGGGAGACCTGTAATCACCCTGTGATGCTGCGCTCCCGCCGAGCAGCGGGAGCGTCTGTCTCTGAAAGGTCGGCTGTCATGAGAACGCTGAGCGTGCTCGTTCTTGCACTATCACTCCACACTGCCTACGCTGACCCCCTGACTGACATCGGAGGGGACGTGTCCGCAACTCGGTTGATGGACACGGTCAAATACCTGAGTGGAGCCACGTCGTCTATCGCTACTCGTTTCTCCCCCACGGCGGGCTCCGTAGCCGCTCAGAACTGGCTGAAAAATCAGTTCCAAGTGCTAGGGTATCCGACCGTCTTGCAGGATTGGGGTACCTATCAGGGGTATCCGTGCTCGGACAACGTGATCGCACGTAAGGTGGGTGTCTTGTACCCCGAGACCATCTATGTGATCTGCGCTCACTACGACTCCACCTCGAACAATCCGTGGAGCCTCGCTCCTGGTGCAGATGATAACGCAAGCGGCGTTGCAGCGGTGTTGGAGGCGGCCCTCTTGCTAAAGGACTATCCGACGGACTACACCATCGAGTTCGTGACGTTCTCGGGTGAGGAGCAGGGGCTGTATGGGAGCAGGTACTACGTCCAGAACCCGGGGGGAAGGCAGTGGGCAGGCGCGATCAACCTGGACATGATAGGGTATGCGCCGGTGGCCAACCCCTCGCTATGGGTGGTTTCCTGCACGAGCCCCTCCCCCATCGCGGACTTGGTTCGAGCCATAAGCCTATACCTCAATCCCGGCACTCCCGTCGTTCGATACACCTACCCGTACGGTGTAAGTGACAACTATCCCTTCTATCAGAACAACGTCCCCGAGTGTTTGCTGATCGAGCACGACTTCGGCGACTCGAACCCCTACTACCACAAGACCACGGACACCTGGGACAAGCTGACGGCTGAGTACCTGCGTGTGTGTGCTACGGCAGGCATAGCTTCTGTCGCCTACGCTGCGGGTGTGTCGAACGGATACGCCGCCGTGCTGATGCCGGAGTACGTGGGCTCGCGGGCCGGACTCGGCGTGGAAATGCAGCTTCGCGAGCCGGACGGCGGCCCGTTGGTGGCAACGTATGCGGTGACGCTCGATGCCGCTGGCGTGTTCCGGCTGCCGGACGAGCTTCCGCGCGGCACGTGGGACCTGGCGGTGAAGGCGCCCGGTTGGCTCCGCCGAGTCTCGGCCCACGCCGCGATCCCCAATCTGCAGGGCCTGAGCTTCACGCTGGTCCCGGGAGACGTGAGCGGAGACAACGTGGTGGATATCACGGACCTCGCGCTGCTGCTCGCCGCCTTCGGCCTCTCGACCCCCGGGGCGGACGTTGACGGCTCCGGCACGGTGGGCATCGAGGACCTCAACCTCGTCCTCATCCACTTCGGCGATACGGGGGACTAGAATGTACCCGCCCTACCGCCGCGGCCGCTAGGGCTCTTGAAGGGTAGTCGCGGACGACCCTCATGAACCGTGCCCCCACCGCGCCGTCCAGCGTGCGGTGGTGGAACGAACCTGTTAGGTTCATCCGCCAGTGCGGCGTAAGCTACCCTGAAACCTAGTAATATTACG
>JABRVX010000074.1 GCA_039961735.1 Fimbriimonadia bacterium | reverse complement strand
GGCACCTGCCCACGATGGGCTATCCACAACGCCGCCGGGTCAGCAGGCGGAATCGGCTCGCGAACGTGGCATCGCCGTCCCGGCGATGGGGGTGGAACCAGCGGGGACGCCGGAACCACGAGGCCACGCGTGGCCCAGAGCGTCGCAAGCTAGCGTCTATTGCCACAACGCTCGCGGCGCACGGTTGCACGCTTCGACAAGCTCAGCGTGACGGCATGGGAGTCCCCAGCACGTACGCATTGCGGACCCCACACTCGACCCGGCGGAGGGCTCTTTCCGCGGAATCGGCTCGTGAACGTGGTTTCGTGGCACCGTGGCATCGCCGTCCCGGCGATGGGGGTGGAACCAGCGGGGACGCCGGAACCTCGGCGATGGGGAGTGCCCTGATGTGGGTCCCGCTAAGCAGGAACGATTGGCGCGCTCGCGTTCAGGTCTCGAGGTCCGAGAAGCGGGCGGCGGAGGGGTCGAGGGCGCGCCGAAGCGCATGGTAGGCGTTCTCCACCCGCTTGTGAACCTCTTCCGCGCGGACAGCCTCCTCACTGCCCTCCGCGAAGCGCGAAGGGTCGCTCCGGTGCGAGAGTCTCTCGTACGCGTGCCGCACCAGTGCGAAATCGGAGCCCACAGGAAGCCCCAACACCTTAAAGTGAACATCGAGTGGATCCTCCGCTCCCTTGGCCGAGGGGCAAGGGGTGGACGAAGGTGTCGTCGGCTGACTGGTCGCGGGCGATGTCTGCCCGCGGTTCAACGCCTCGTTCAACTCGGCCTCCGCCGCGGAGCGCGAGTACGCCTCGTCCACTATGCCGCGGATTCGATCCCACTCGTGGTTCACATAGGCGCGAAGAAGCCGGTAGAAGCGGTCGCCCGTGCTCATGAGGCCCGGATTCTACCTTCGTCAGGCGTCGGCGGAAGGTCCGAGACCCTCGAATGGGGGCCATCGGCGACGCAGCAGCCGCAGCCCTTCCATGCAGGTCTCGAACTGTTCGGAGAGCGTACGCAAGAGGGGCGCCTCGTCTCGATACCGGCCCAGGTCGAAGGTGGAGGCGATGTAGTACGACTCCTTGCCCTGCCGCACATAGTCGATCAGCGCATCCATGGTGCCGCTCTTCAGGCGGGGAAGCGCCTCGGGGTACATACCCGTCCAGAACAGAGTGAAGTCGCCGATGTGGCGGTGTACCTCGCGCTCCCGAGCGAAGGAGTTGGCGTTCAGACGGACGTCCCCTTCCATCAACATCTCGGCGACTTCGGTCAGTCGCTTGCCCTCTGCGGTACGGATGCAATACAGGTGGTCCAGCAGTGCAAACTGGGCCAGCATTTCGGCCAGGTACCTGAGTAGGGCATCCTTCGGCAGGCCCATGGTTGCGCCCACGGCGAGGCGCACCTCTCGGTCGAAGAAAGCGACGAGGTCGTCGCGACGCCAGATTCTGGTCTCTCCCCTCGATTCCATCCCTAGGTCTTATGCCCAATAGGACGCATGTGCAACCCGAAACGTTGCCGGAGTTCGCGTCAGGAATGCCGGATTCGACCCGTGCGCCAGGCCGCGTTTGACACAAGACCGGCCCTTTCACTAGCTTACGCTTGCACTTTCTGCTAATCGGGTACTATGCGACTATCCAGGACATCACTTCAGCAACGCGGATACGGAGAGCCGACGGGAGACCCTCGCCGGAGCCCATCACGCAGAGTGCGTTCCGGAGAATACAAGACAGGATCGAAATATGAATATTTACGTCGGAAACCTCTCCTACGACATGACCGAGGCGCAGTTGCGTGAGATCTTCGAATCCTACGGCGAAGTCACTTCGTGCAGGATCATCGAGGACAAGTTCACGGGCCGCTCGAAGGGCTTCGGTTTCGTCGAGATGTCGGACAAGGCGCAAGCCGAGGCAGCCATCAGCGGCCTGAACGGCAAGGACTTCTCGGGCCGTCCCCTCACGGTCAACGAGGCCCGTCCGAAGACCGAAATGGGTCGCGGCGGTGGCGGCCGAAACCGCTGGTAGCCTAACCCCCCTCGAGACAGAGATTCCCCCCTCCCTTCTTCTTTTCAATGGAGATAGCCGTGGTGAGGGTTGCTTCAGTGCGTTGGGAGCCTGTATCACACGTTCTTCGCCACTACGGATGCGTGAGGTGTATATCCTTACCACGTCCCGACGCGGCTCGGGCCTAGGGGCTTTCCCCGCGCTTCGGTACCAAAGCGAGGGCCGGTGTGCGAGCGCCTCCCCACATGGGCTGTCACTTCGAGGCGGAGCCAAGGAGTGACGCAGGGAGAGTGGCCATCACGAGGCAGCGGGCAGATTTGGGGGGCTTGAACACGCTCCCCATACCCTCGTTGCTCCTGCAGTGCACGCGGAGATACCGGTATTGCTCGATTCAGGAGAGTCGTCGCTGCGGGAGCGGCGGAGGTATTCGTACCCCTTCAGCAAGATCGTGAGTTACTCCTCGTCCACGATCTCCACCCTCATCGGCAGCGGGGTGCGGGGAAGGGTGGCGAAGGTGAAGGGTTGCGTGAAGGCCTGCGTCAGGATTGCATCGGCTGGAGGGCGGAGTAGGCAGAACCTAACCACCACCTCGCCTCTTATAACCTTGGTAGGGAGAAGATTCAGCGAGTATCCGCCGGTGGGAAAGTTGCCGGCAAATACCGCCACTACCATATGTTTGGAAAAGTCCACCTTCGGCGGCGGCTCCTCTCCGCCGACCACATTCGCCCGGTGGCGCTTCCAGAGTGCCACCCACTCCGTCTCGCTTCGAACCACGTGGTACTCGCGCTGAGTGATCGCGCTATGCGTACCCGAGGTTAATAACTCGGCTGGGGGCACGGTGCTCACCCTGTAGCACCCCGACACCAACGCCACAATCGCCAGCACGAACGCGAAACCCATCCCATCACTCCGAATAGTAGACCTTGACGGGCTTGCCAGCCTTCTTGTCCACGGGCAGGGCAATCCACGGCTGTGTGATCTGCCGGATCACCTTCGCGTCTTTCGCCGGGCTCACCAGACCGACGTACACGTCAATCGAGCGCTCCGTCTCTTTGATGGATTTCACCGTGAGTGAGTACCCGTGCGTCGGCTTATCCCCCGCGAATACCGCCACCAGCGACTGCTTCTCGAAGTCCACCACCGGCTTGGGCAGGGCACCCGGCCTCGCGCCATTGTGCTCGGCCCACAGCATGTCCAGGTCCCGCTGGTTGGTGATGACCAGCGCCCGCCGCACGTGAATGCTGCTCTGGGTACCGTTGGAGCTCAGCACGGCGGGGGTTTTCACGCTCGGTGGCCACGGACCTGGCGTCCAGTCCTCGCCCGCGTACTGCACGAACATCACACTCAGCCCATTCTCGGCCGCCACCTTGTACACCAACGCGTCCAGCCCGGTCTCGCCCGGCGCGCCGAGCACGAGCATTCGCCTCTCGCCTCCGGGCTGCCAAGATAGCCGGTTCAAGGCGAATCGGACGACCTCGGCATTCAGCGGCCTGCCCGACCCGGCCAGCAGTGCTTGCGCAGCGGCGCGAAAGCGAGCGGGGTCCGTGGTGAAGTCCAGAGCGATGGTCGGGCCCCTGTCCCCGATGACCAAGATCGCTGCGCGCCATCGCGCTGCTGAGACATCGTTCGCCGCTCCTTGCAACCAGCCTCGAACCTGCTGCATGTGGGTTAGGTCCGTAGACGGGCGCACGACGAACAGCGCCTGGCGTCCGACATCCTGTTCGGCCACGCCTGGCTGCTGCCTCACCTCGCGTCCGCCGACCGCCTGCTGCGCCACCAAAACCGCGCCTAGAACCAAAACCTGAAGCATCCCTGAACCTTCCTTTACCGCATTCCTTGTTGATTAAGACGCACAACTCGGGCCTCCGTCACCCCAGGGACCTACAGGCGTGCACAGGCAGCCTAGCCACGAGGTAGTGAACCGGGCGGACTGTACCGTATACTCATAGCATGGCGTTCGCATTGTCCGTACTCGTGTTTCTCGCCCAGACCGGACCCATCCCGCCCGAGCAAGTAGCCGAAGCCCACTCCGACGTGTTCGCAGCTAGGCTGGGGACCTCACCGGCCTCGGCGGCCGCTCTGCGCGCCATGACCCATCCGTTCGTGGGCAAGGCGGTGATCGGACTTCCTGGAAACCCGTCCGAGGTCGCGATCACGCCGGATGGAGCCGTCCTGGCTCCCGTCGGGCCTTACCGACTGTGGTTTCAGGCTTTCAATGAGACGGATAAAGGATACGTGCCGATCTTCGCGGGGAGCTCGCGTTCTTGGCCCGAGCTTCGCGCGCCGCTGGTGGAGAACAAGATGCGCCACGGCGACCTCCTGTGGGTGCAGCACTCCTTCGTCACTCCCGAAGGGCCAGGCCGCAGCCGGCTGGTGGTGCGCATCACCTGCGAGAACCTGTCGGACGCCCATCTACTCGTCGGGCCGACCATTGGATTCTGCTATCTCAGCTCCACTGCACCGCCGTGGGTCGACAAGAATCAGCAGCCGCTGCCCGCCCCGGCTCTCCCCACCATCTCGCGCATCGCGGTTTCGTTTCAGGGCTACCACCTCGTGCCACTCCCACGCCTGATCACCGTTGCCGACGGAGGATTGCCGGAGCCGTGGATGGCCTACCGGATGCCGCTGACCAAACAGACTCTTCCCGCCCGCGAGACGGTAGAGTGGGTTCTCGCCCTCAACCTGTGGGAAGACAGTTCGGCGCACGCCGCGCTCGACCTCGAGCGAGCGCTGAAGGAGATGCGGGACGCCTGGAGCGACGTACTCGCCAAGGTGGCCGAGTACTCCGTGCCAGACCTTGCCCTCGTTCGCATTCGCAATCAAATGCTCGCGCAACTGCTCACTCTGAGTGATGGCGACCAGATGCCGCGCGGAGGTTTCCCCAGCGCCTTGAACACCGAGCGCGTGGGCGTGCAAGAGGCGTGGGCCATTCAGGCGCTGGCCGAATGGGGTCTCGGGTTCGAGGCCGCCACCCTCTGCGACGGCACCTTTTTCACCGAGGAGTTCCGAGCTAAGGACAACCGGCATCACCAGTACCGCGCGGGGCTGACGGGCAAGTTAGCGTGGGACCTGTACTCGGTCACGGGTGACCGCATTTGGCTGGAGATCTCGCTCCCGTGGATCAGCGATGCCGCGAACTGGATCACCGAGCAGCTCGAGAAGCACGAAGGCACGTTAGCACCCTACCGTTTTGGGCTGGAGGCGGATAAGACTACGCTTGGCTTGTGGCCGAATGCCGTGGCCTGGCGAGGGTTGCGCGACGCCGCGCAAGCTCTGGAGAAGCTGGGTCATACCGAAGAGGCTGCGGAGGCGCGAAGAACCGCCGACACCTACCGTGCACGTCTGCTGGATATCTTCGAAAAGGCGCCCGGACGGTCGCACCAGAGCGGATACATACCGCTTGCCCTCGAGGACAGCGCGGAGCAGATGACGACGGAAACCGAGTACGCCCAGTTCGCCTCGTTGCTGCTGGAGACGGGGCTGCTGCGGCCCGGCAGCGCGATGGAGAAGGACCTGTTGCGATACCTTTCCACGACAGGCCGCATCCAAGCTGGCCTCGCAGCCGGTCGGCTGGGTGACGAAGTGATGCTGTTCGGTCCGTCCTCGCTCGGCCTGCAGCTTTCGCGCCTGCGATCGGACGATGCGCAAGGGTTCCTGTTGGGTCTCTATGGCATGTTGGGGTTGTGCATGGATGCGGATTGGTTCACGGCCCAGGAGACTACCACGCTGATGAGCAAGCAGGAAGCGGACGCGCAGAGGAAGGCGCAGGAGAGCCGCTTCGCGCTGAGCACCGAGCCTGCCGGCGCGCTGCCTGGCGTGGTGTTGCAGTGCCTCCGACGCATGTTCGTGTACGAAGAGCGCGATGGCGACGACATACCGACTGGAGTGGTTCAACTGCTGCCCGCCACACCCACTCGATGGCTGGATCAGACAAAGCCATTCTATGTGAAGCAGTTACCTACCGTCTGCGGGAAGGTTTCGGTAGTAGTGATGCCGGAGAAGAGAAGGGTCACCTATCGCATCCGTCATCACGCAGCAGGGGTGTACGCACTGAAGGAGTTCCGCCTTCGCCTACCTGCAGGTACGAAGAGCGTAAAGGTAGAGACTGGCAAGGCGGCAGGCCCGCAGAAGGACGGCTGGCTGCCACTACTACCTGCCGACGAGATCGTGGTATCTGTGACACGCTAGACTACTGCCAGTGCTTCGGACCCGGCGGGTGGCTCGGGCACGCGGTCTATGAACACGCGGTGCCATATCTCGAGGTTCAGCAGCGTCCATAGCTCGCGCTCGAAGTCCTGTCGCCGGTCGAAGTGCAACTGGATGGCACGGTTCACCTCGCGCATGTCATAGTAGCCACGCGCGCGCGCCTCGGAGGATGTCAGCATCTCGCGCAGATACTGCCCCAGCTTGCCCGCGAACCACGGACTGACCGGCACGAGGAAGCCCGCCTTTCGCCGCGTGATCACCTCCTCGGGTAGCAGATCGCGGAAGGTATCTTTCAGGATGTACTTCAGCACTCCGTTCCTGATCTTGTATCGCAGTGGCACCCTCGCCGAGAATTCGACTAACTCGTGATCCAAGAACGGCACGCGGGCTTCCAGCGACACTGCCATGGCCATCCGATCGGCCTTCATCATCAGGTTGTCTGGCAACCACGCGTGAAGGTCCCAATAGAGCATCTGCTCCACCGGTCTCGCACCTGGCACGCGAGCTATCACTGGCTGCACGAGCCGCGCCACACTGATCTCGCTCTGTCGTGCCAGGTCCGGTGACAGCACGCTACGTTTGTGTTCCGTGTCGAATGAGCCGAACCACATCGCGATGCGCTCGGGTTGGTCGTATCGTAGCGCCTGCTCTGCTACCTTCAGCCTTCGGTAGCCGAATGGCAGCGACTGCACCAGACCACCTACCAACTTGTCTCTCAGCGGTCGCGGTAGCACGTGGTACCACTTCGCCAAGCGGTCGGTGTGGCACTTGGGATACCCGCCGAAAAGCTCGTCTCCCCCCTCGCCCGTTAGTAGCACCTTCACATACCTGCGTGCGAGGCGGCATAGCAGCATCTGAGGGATCTCGGCGAACTCGGATACCGGCTCGTCTCGGAACCACGTCGCAGGCTCCAGGTTCTCGATGAAGTCGTCACAGGTGACGATCACCTCGTGGTGCTCCACGTCGTAACGGTCCACACCCAGGCGCGCGTACTTCAGCTCCGAGTGCGTCTCCTCCTTGTATCCCACCGCGAAGGTCTGGATGGGGCCAGTCACCATCTGCCGCATCAGCGCGACGATCAGAGTGGAGTCCACTCCGCCTGACAGCGTCGCACCCAATGGGACGTCCGACATCAGGCGCATCCGCACGCAGTCGGTGAATCGCTCCCGAAGCTCCTCGCTGCACTCTTGATAGGACCTCGAATCCGAGGCCGGATCGAACCGAAAGTCCCAGTAACGCCGCAGGGTGATACCGCCTGCAGTCACGGACATCCAGTGCGCAGGTGGGAGCTTTCGAATGCCGCGGAACATAGTGTCCGGCGATGGGATGTAGCGCAGTGTTAGGTGATCCGAAACGCCCTGCAGGTTCACTTCGCGCGGCACCACAGGGTGCATTAGCAAGCTCTTGATCTCAGAACCGAAGACGATGGTCGAGCCGTTGTCATAGTAGTAGATGGGCTTCTTGCCCATCCGGTCGCGTGCGACGAACAGTCGGTCGCATCGCTCGTCCCAGATTGCAAAGCCATACATGCCACGCAGATGCTCGCAGCACTCTTCTCCCCACTCGACATAGGAGTACAGCACGCTCTCGGTGTCGCAGGTGGTATGGAACCGGTGTCCCTTCGCCTCCAACTTGGCGCGAAGCTCCTTGTAGTTCCACACCTCGCCGTTGTAAACGATGTGTACCTTGCCGTCGTCGGTGCTCATGGGCTGCGAACCGCTGGAGAGGTCTATGATCGTGAGCCGACGCATCGCGAGCCCGAGCCCGGGTCGCTCCAGCACGCCACCCTCGTCCGGTCCTCGATGAAAGATGCGTGCGTTCATTGCACGCAGCAACTCGGGGTCCACGGGTTCACGGTTACGGTAGTTCAGGATTCCGACGATTCCGCACATAGAGGCACCATTATGGCAGCAGGTCCGTAGCATTCATTATCGGCACGGGCGCCGCATGCGTTCCCGATGGCCCGTATCCCTTGGGTGGCCGCGCAGGGTATACCCGTGCGGGCACCGCCCACCGAAGGAGGAGACTGCAATGACGAAGATAGGGACGGCCCTCGCCGGCTTGGTTGCCCTCGCGGCCATGGCGGCGGCCGCAGACGAGATCCAGTGGGAGAAGAGTTTCAAGCCTGCACTGGAGAAGGCCAAGAAAGAGAACAAGGCGCTGATGGTGGACTTCTACACCGACTGGTGCGGCTGGTGCAAGAGGCTCGATGCCGACACCTACCCGGCGCCTGCGGTGGTCGCGCTCTCGAAGCGCATGGTCAACATCAAGATTGACGCCGAGAAGGGCGAGGGCGTGGACCTCGCCAAGAAGTACGATATCCACGGCTACCCGACGATTCTGTTCCTGGACGGGTCCGGCAAGGTGGTTGGACGGATTGGCGGCTACATGCCGGCAGAACCCTTCGCCGCCGAAGTGACCCGAATACTGGACGACTTCCGCGACTTCCCGGACATCAAGAAGAAGGCGGACGCCAACCCGAACGACGTGGCGTCCAACGCGCGCCTCGCTGCCATTCTCGCAAGCCGTGGGGACATCAAAGAGGCCGAGAAGCGCCTGAAGGTGGCTGAATCCGCAGATGCCAAGAGCGCCTTGCTGGCCCGTGCCTACAATGCCGTCGGCGATCACTGGCAGTCGGCGGAGGAGTACGAGAAGGCCCGCGGCTATTTCGAGAAGGCGACGAAGGTCGCCAAGGGTGGCTATGACCTGGCTTACGCGCGAATCAGCATCGCCGCCTGCTTCTTCTCGGAGGACAAGATGCTGGAGGCCAAGCCCTACGTACAGGCCATCTTGGACCAGGAAGACGCCCCGAAGGACCTGAAGGACAGCGCCAAGCGCATGCTCGAAGCCATCGGCCCGTAATTCCGGCGTCTCGCCGGGTCAGTGTAGCTCCGGCGTCCCGCCGGAGGGCACATGGAGCATCGCCGGGACGGCGATGCCACGGCCTCAGCGTGGCTCCGGCGTCCTCGCCGGAGGGCACATGGAGCATCGCCAGGACGGCGATGCCACGGCCCCAGTGTGGCTCCGGCGTCCTCGCCGGAGGGCACATGG
>JABRVX010000073.1 GCA_039961735.1 Fimbriimonadia bacterium | reverse complement strand
CGCCGAGATGCTCGTTCATCGACGGATCATTGGGGTCATAACCGTTCGGGTAAACGACGTCCACGCTTTCGATGCCGGTAATCCTGCCGATGACCACTAGTTCGGACTCGCTGAGCAGACTGTCTAGCGACTCGTTCGGGCCAACCCAGTTGACGTAGCCCTCCGCGTACGGCAGCGGCCCGGCTGACGACTGGTACTGTCGGATAGCCAGCCCGGTCATAGCCACGGCTGAAATGGAAAGCACCAGCCCGAGTGCGGTCAAGGTTCCCCGGTAGGCGAGTGACGTTCGGAAGCCACCAACGTGGCGCAGTTGCGAAGTCGTTGGATAGTTCATTGCAGCCATCTCCTCTAGTAGCCCAGGGCGTTGACGTGCCCGACATCGTGCGCAACCACTCCGTTGTTGGGTGGCTGGCTAGGATACCAACAACCGCTGACGCTCATAAGTGCGGCGTCACCGCAAGTCGGATGACTTAGCCCATAGGCGTGCCCCAGTTCGTGGGCTGCGGTTCGTTGCTTCTCGTAGACGATTGAGTAACTTCCAGCCCACGGTGAGAAGTAGTAGTTGTTGAGATTGTAGATAGCGTTGTTCGCCGTGACGGTCGTCTTGTTGCATAGGCCGGTAACACCGGTGCCGGGAGAACCGCAGAGAGTCCCGCCGGAATAGACGTTAGCGGCTCCGAACCAGCCGTTGTTGCCGTAGTTTCCGTCGAAGTAGTGATGTTCATTGGGATTCGTGGTTGGCTGCATGTTCGGATTGAGGGCCGTTGAGTTGTTCCAGTCGGCAACGGCTGCCGCGATTGCAGCGGTCCAGCCATTTGCAGGCGGCGTATGGTCATCCGCGTTGCTAGCTGAGGCCGTGTTGTTACCCCACTTGTACCCAAGGTCACCAACATGCGCAGATGCGGGAGCGCTTGCAAATAGCAAGAAGCCCGCGGCGGCGCACAGCAGGACAGCCGCGACGAAGGACATTTCGAGTCTGGTTGGCATAGAGTCTTCCTCATCGTTCGAACTGGCGCTCGGCAGGCGGGTGCCTGGCCGGGCTGGTGCGGAGGGCGGGGACTCAAGGAGATGTGCTTCACTCCTTTCCGCTAGTCGGGAGGCGCTATCGGGCCAGCGTCGTTACCACGTCGGCCGCTTCGTCGAGGGTCATCCCCGCAAAGAACTCGACGATCGGAGGGGGCTCCTCTCCCCAGGCGTAGTAGAGCGCGCCGTCGCGGGTGTGGATTGCTCCCCAGGGTCCACGGACTGCTTCCCAAACGTCGGACGATGCATCGACTGTCGTCAGAAAGAGAAGCAGGGGTTGATCCAGGGCTGGTCCGGGGAACTCGCGCGGTCCCCGTGTTGTGGTTAGGTCACCGGGGTGACGAATCGTCAGGACATCAGGTCCCTCTCCTCGCGCGTACCGATCGACCCTGAACGTCAGCAATGTGTAGGCGACCGCGGACGTCGTGCCTTCACCGGCCGGGAACGGCCGCGTTTCCGTCCCCACAATGGCTGTCACTCTTCCCGTGACCACGAGATCGGCCTCGCCCGTGAGTTGCTGTAGCGACGCAGCAGGGCCCGCGACGTTCGCGAGGGACTCGCCGAAAGGAAGCGCGTTCGGGTCCTCGCTGGGGCGACTGCCGTGAGGCAACTGCAGTAGACCGGTAGCCATGCTCGCCAACCCCAACAGCCCGATTGCGAAGAGCACCGCAGATGCCCGCCACATCCTCCTGCCAAGCAACCAATGAGACGCGCCGTAGGAACGACGGCTCGAATGTGGGGCCGAAACGCGACGCACAGTTGCGGCGAATCGCGCGACCGGAGGCGGGGAGTCCGGCCAATGTAGCGAGTAGAAGTCACCGACGTCGTGCTCCAGTTCCGCTTCGAGCGCAACAAGTTCGGTCTCGTCATTTTGAGAGAAGCGTCGCATGGCTCTGGAGCCTCCCTTTGAGTTGGCGCAGCGTGCGCAGGAGTTGCATCTTCGTAGCCGACTCCGACTTGCCGATGGCCGAGGCCACCTCGCGGACCGACAAGCCGACGGAGAATCGAAGTGCTAGCAGTTCCCTTTGCTCAGCCGAAAGGACCTCGGCGGCTTGCTGAAGCGCCTCGAGCCGTTCCTTTCTAAGCAGAGTTGTCTCCGGGTCACCGTCTGTGGAAACTGGCAGGTCTGCGTCCGGCAACATCTCCCACGACGCCGGAGCCCGCTGGCGGCGGGCGTGATCCAACGTCAGGTTGTGTGCAATTCGGAATAGCCAGGCCGCGAATGAGCCTCGCGGCTGGAAGCGCGACAGGGCATTGAGTGCAAGTACGAACGTCTGCTGGGCAAGATCCTCGGCCTCTTCCCGAGAACGCGATCTTGTGCCGCAATACCTGTGTACTCGCTGGTAGTATCGGTTGTAGAGGCAGACGAAGATCGCTGGATTCGAAGCCGCAGCGACGGCTAAGGCTTCGTCCGTCTGGTTATCGATCACCGACGCTCGTGGCACGGAAGCTGCGTCCGAGCTTGCGCTCCGCGGCGGAACAGAAGGTCTCGAGGAGACTGGTCGGTCGCTGAGCCCCACACAGTAGAAGAACGTCGACCGTCTGAAAACGTCACATCACTCTGCGCGTCGGGTAAAGAGTTCCTTTATCAACAAGAACGGCGGTATCGACACGGGGCGCGTGGAACTGCTCCCCGGCCCTTTGGAAGGTAAGCCGTGGTCCGCTCAGTCGGCCACTCCCCCGCTGCAGGCCAACCGCTACGGTCTGACACTCCGCTCCCGAGTCTCACGGCGTTCGTGGAGGCGCCGGCGATGGACCGAAATGAGAACGAACTTGGAACAGACGGCCCCGAATAGGAACGGGCCCCTCGGAATCCTGGAACGCTGATGGAACGCCGATTCGCAAGCTGACTCCTCACGGCCTTTTGGCCGCCGGAGTCAGAAATGCGCATCCTCACCCTTGCCGCCCTTGCATTGGGATTGGCCGGCGCGCCCGTCGCTGGAGCGTGCGGTCAAGCGGTGCCGCCGGCCCGTTGGGGTATAGAAGCGTTCACGGGTCCCGACACTCCAGATATGTCGTAGGCCACCGGTCGTTGAGAGCCACCGCGTGGTAACAGGCCTCAGTGATCTCGATTGCGACGGTCCACATCACTGGGCTGTTGGATGTTGCCATTGCCCCGATCATGCGCCCTGTCGCGGGGAGCGAGGGGCAGGTTTCAACGGTGACCTCTCCTGTGTCTGTCGGCGCCTGGCAGGTCGCAGGCGGCACAAAGGTCACGTGGACTTCCCAGCGGGGCTTGATAGCCTCCCATCCCAGGAGTTCAAGTCCTGCCTTCGGATGTGCAACTGCCGTAACGACGCCGTACGCACCGTCGTCGGGCGGAGCTTCAAATTGCTCAGGTGCAACGTGCTGAAGTTCTCCGTCACGGCCAAGGAGCCGCGCCCCGAAGGCGACTCCTCCGGCTATCACAAGCGTTACGGTGAGGACCGTGAGAACGGCTGCGCCCTTGGTCATGCGTACATGGATCCCCTTGCCATCTTGAACTCCATCGTAGCGGGCTTACCACGCTTCCGCCGGTTCGAGCCCATGTGTACAAACCAAGCCCATTCGACCGCGAGTCCGGAAGGCGCATTCAGTCGTTTGCGCCCTGAATGGCCGGCCGTCTCCAGATTTGCCGCCGTTGCGACGACGGGCATTTCAACCAGTTGGCCCGAACGCCGCTGGCGCGACGCGCGGCCGGACGGGCGCCGCTTCGTCACATGCGCCCGCCACCACCTGTCTGTCAATCGCCGGAGTGATGCCGGGGTGGATCGCCAGAGTGATGCCGGCCCCCAACGATGTCGCTTAGGGTCAGGTCATGGGCGGCTCCGCGGTCGGAC
>JABRVX010000072.1 GCA_039961735.1 Fimbriimonadia bacterium | reverse complement strand
TGAAGCGGTTCCACACGGACTGGCCGATGTGACGCCAGCCCTGCTTCTGCGCGATGAACACCTGCACGTCGGGGACCTTCACCGTTCCCATCTGCAGCGTCACCTTCGGCCCCACCATGTAGGGCACGGGAGCGTCCTCCAGCACCGGCCCGGCGGCAGTCAGCCCCAGCTCCTTGGCGAGTTCCGTGTCCACGAATACGTCGCTCAGCCCCGTGTGCGCCACGAACTCCTTACTCTTCCCACCGATGGTCACCTTGATCTCGATGCCCTTTCCCCGGTCGGTTACAAAGGAGATGGCATCGCCCAAGGGTGGCCCGGAGACCGTGTCGGGGTCGGTCAGGATCAGCAGGTCGCGCTTGGGGTCCACGCTCCAGCGAAAGTTCTGAAGGAAGCTAAGCCCGATCACCCCGTCCAGCGGATGCAGCTTGGTTACAGCGTCATCAGGAGCCGCCAGCCCGTACGCGGCCTGCCCCGAGAACTTGCCCGCCGTGACGCGGAAGCCGCGAATCCATTTGGCTCTTATCTTCTCTCCACCCGCCCAATCCATCGAGATGGCGGACCCCAGCTTCAAGCCAGCACGCTCTGCGGCCGACTCGGTGACCACGATCGTGCCCACATTCGTGTCCAGAGCGAGCTTCAGCTCGGCGCCCTCGTTGAGGGCGGCGTTGATTGCGAACACGCGATTATCGCGCGTCTCGGACTTCTTCCCCCCGAAAGGCACCAGCGGTATCTCCCATGGCCCTCGAGCCGCTTGGGCCAAGGCTACCCCTATCACGAGAGCTGTCAGTATCATCTTCGCTCCTCTCGCCTCCTGCGCTCCGCGGCTGCTTGGTAGGCCAACGACCGCCGCAGGAAAGCCAGCGCATAGCCGCAGTCGCTCCCCTCGCGCTCTATCTGCTGAGCCGCCGCCATGCAGGATTGGGCCGCAGAGCCCATGTCCTTGAGATGCAGTACGAGAGCCAGATCCAACAATCGCTGACGGTGTCGCTCGGCCGTGTCCTCATCGAACAGTTCCCGTGCCGCTCTTCGCTCGGCTTCTTCGATCCTCTGCTCCTTGACGTGCTCCTCGACGGCCAGTTTGCTGTCCATCACCTCCGCCAGCATCTCAATAGCTCGCCGAAGCCTCGGCAGGTCGTACTGCCACCCGATTGTCGGCATTAGCGCCATCGTCTCCTCTGCCGGTTTGTGGTTTTCGGGCAGCCGGACCAACTGCTCCGCCGGGTGTTCCATCGGAACGTCCGCCCCTTCCATGACCGACCCCCAGTAAGCCATTACGTTGGGCGTGCGCAGGCCTGCTTCACGCGTCTTCCGCGCGGCAACCGCCATCCGGTGTTTGATGTAATCCGGCGACACCTCGGCAAGCACCAGCGGCTCGATGTCGGTTTCCAGTTGTTTGACGAAGCCGTCGAGGTCGTGTGTCGAGTAAGTGCGCTCGTCGGCGAGGGTAATCCCTCTGCCTTCCTGCACGTGCACCTCGAGGAGTCTGTAGGTGAGGGGCTTATCCGACCGAGCGAGGAACAGGCCCGTGGTACCGCTGCCGTCTGCCGAAGTGAGCCACGCGCGCCACGTGGGCGGGGTCTTCACGACTGCCTCTACAGCAGGCGGAGTCTCCGCGCGCGAGACGAGGCCAGCTTGCTCCAGCAGGAAGCGGGCCTTGCGCGCAGCTTTCCGAAGGGCTTTCGGGGTGTCGGCACCGGTGTCCAAGGAGCCTAGCGCGGCGTGCAGGTCGGCGGCGAGTTGTGGGTCTGAGCGGGCCTCCGCCACCTGCCAGCGTATCATCGAATCGATCTCCGATTCGGACTGCTCCAGCAGGTGTGTACGGATGGCTTCCGCTTCAGGTGAAAGCATCGGGCTATCTTTCGTCATCATCTGGGTCAAGGTACGCCCTCGGGATCGACTTTTCCTCTACAGCGCTACCGGCTCAGACCAGTAGACAGCACCCGGTCGAGCGCTCGCCTAGCCTGCTCACGCACGGCGCTGCCGTAGGATGCCGCACTGTAGGCGAACTGGTAGGCCCTCGCTCCCTCTTGCACCATCCCGTCAGCCTCGAACGACACGCCAACGGCAAGCATGAGCTCGGCCGCATGGTTGGCATAGGACTGGGCAACCTGAGTTTGCCCGAGACGCCGCGATAGGTCGCTCGCGACTTGCCAGTGTTCAGCAGCGGTGATCAGGACTTCCCGTTGCTCAGATCGGCTCCGCAGCCCCTGCGCGACTGTCTCATATAGGCGACCGAGATCGGTGCGGTATGCAGGGTTGGTCGGGTCGTCCGCGACCGCCTGGGCAAACCACTCTGCCGCAGCTTGCACGGCGCCCACCCGCAGCAGCCGCTTGCCCTCCAGCTCGGCAGCGACCGCTCGGCTCCGACGGACAAGCTGCACGAACTCCTTCGTCCGCGCCCGCTGTTCCAGGTCGGTTAACACTTGGTACGCGGCAGCCGCGTCACGGCGTGCCAGTTCTTCCGCTACGGACAGTTGGGCGGCCAATTCCATATCGTGCTGCTCGGAGAGGCGGCCCTCGTACCACTTCTGCACTCCCAGCACGGCGCCGAGGAGGAGACCCACCGCCGCCGCGCCGATCAGGAAGGTGAGGAGGATGGCGCCCAGCATGTGCTTCGCTCGCGGGCTCAGCAGCGGAGGAGGTGGCGGGT
>JABRVX010000071.1 GCA_039961735.1 Fimbriimonadia bacterium | reverse complement strand
GAATCTGCGGAGAAAGGCGCGATAACATCTCGAGAATAAGGGGGATGCGCGCCGTGCTGTCTGCGCCGATTGGCCCGGGGCAGAGGTTTTGAGATGAGGATTCGCACCCCTGCGGCGGATAGCAAGATTGAGTGCCGTGTGCGCCGTCGTACCAGCAATAGGTGCAAGCCTCGCGGCGACACGCTTTCCATCTCTCCACCCGCTCTCGGGTGAAGAGCGTGCCTTTGCATTCCTCCACGTCGCGATGCGGAGGGTCCGGCCTGCTTGGTGCTCATGCTCTCGCGAGAAGGCGGGGCTCACGGTCGAGCCGTTCGCAGAGGACGGAGCGCAGTGGAGAGCTTCACCGCACAGTAAGAAGGGGCGGCACCGCTGCCGCCCCATAGCTCCGCACTCGGGAGCTCCGCCGCGCCTACTTCGCCGGACCGATCCTGAAGATCTTGCCTCCGCAGTCGGGGCACGTGCCCTTCACGGCAGGCTTCCCGTTCTTGAGCGTGGTTTTGATGGGGTCCTTGATCTCCTTCTGGGCCTTACACTTGAGGCAGTAACCTTGCGCCATCGCCGACGCCTCCTGACCTAGGTAGAGGGTAGAGACCCGACACGCCGCTGGGGCCGGGGGTTCTGGGGCAACGGACCTCTTCCCGGAGTACATCCGCCGCGCCGGTCGGCCGCTACACTCGTTTCAAGCCAGCTTCGCCAGAGTGCCTAGGATTCCTGCGGGGGTGCACCGATTTCGATGTACATTCCGTCATAGCCGGCTTCTATTCCGCTCGGCTCCAGGCGCGCTACCAACTGCTCGTACGTAAGGCCGCCTCGATGGCAGTGATGGGTGGAGACCACGCGAGAGGACTCAGTAACCGCCCCGCTCTTCGCCAGGCGGTCGCGCATCCGCAGCACCAGATCGACCCCCATGTGGCCGTTGTACTCGATGGTCCGGTCGCCATGGGCACAATCCACGACCAAGAGGTCGAGCGGCTTCGGGAGGCTCTCCACGGCTTGCCAAGTCCGCTCCCCCCACCACCCTGTGTCCGTAGCGTACAGCAGCAGCGAGGAGCCGTCGTCGATTAGCAAGTTCAGCGATTCCTCGTCACCGTTCTGGTGCGTAGCGAGCAGGCCGGTCAACCGGTATGGGCCGATATCAGTCGATTCGAACGGCCGTAGGACGCGAGCGGGCAGCGACTCCGCCTCTGGCGCAAGGCATTGGATCTTCTGGACGATCCTGGCATTCGCCAGGATTTCGAGGTTGGGCGTGGTCTCGGTCGCGAAGGGCGGGAAGAGGTACTGCAGTTCGCGAGGGGCGAAGTGGTCGTCATGCGAGTGCGTGTACGCAACCCATCTCCACTCGGCAGGGTTCAGCCGGTGCGCATGCACGTGCGACAACGTGTCTGGCCCCAGGTCTATCTTCAGGCGCCCGTCAACGAGCGCGGCACTGCGAGAACGTATCTCTCGCCCGCCGTGCTGCCTCGCGAACCGGCACACCGCGCAATCGCAGAAAAGCGCAGGAATGCCGTCCGCGGCGCCGGTGCCAAGGAGGAGGACTTTCATAGCGGAGCCCCGGCAAGTTCTTCCACCCACGGCCACAGCAGAGAGCCGACAGGCGGGCGGAAGTCATGCGTGCCTGATCTGATCCAAACGGGGATGCCGCGCCTCCCCTCGGCACTGCCCTGGAAGATCAGGTCGAGTGCCCCGACGATCTCGCTGCCGGCCATATCGCTAGCGGCCATCTCCACCATCACTTTTTGAAGGCCGAGCACCGAGCAGAGCGATCCTAGCGGAGTGTCGTAGAGGGGTCGGACCTCCAAATCCGGCAGGTTCGCCGCCGTGAGGACTGGCATCTCGACCACGGCGCCGAGGGCTTCGAGGCGTGCCTTTGCCTCCCGAACCTCAGTGGGTCTGGGAGTCGCGAGCGGTAGCTCCGGCGGGGGCACCAGCCCGGCAACGGCTACGATCTGGTCGTTCCGTCGCCACGCGAACAGCGTTGGTTCTGAGCCAGCCTCGAACACGCCTGCTCGCCTCCATGCGGCCAGGAGCGCGGCAGCTCGCATGTGGGAGACGAAGCGACTGCGGTCCGTGTCACGGCGATCCATTTCCGTCAGCCGCTGCGCGGACGGCGCCTCGGGATCGGAGGGCTCGTCGAACAGGAAGTCGGCAGCGGAGTGTCCCCCGTGGGATGCGGGCCAAAGCGCACGGAAAGCATGAAGGGTAGCCACTATCTATTGCGCCGCCTTGTAGGGCGCTTGTCAGGCGGGCCGAGCAGCCCCTCGTGAACCTCGTCGTCCAGCATGTGCTGGATGAGGGGCTCCCGGAAGTCGTTGAACACGCACAGTGCACGGAGGCCAAGCAACTGCACCACTTCCACCGCGTTTTCTTTGGTGTGCGGGTTCAGCTTGCCGGACCGGCATTCGTCGTGCTCGGGCTCGTACAACGAGCAATCTCGGCAATCCATCGGCTATCTGGTTCGACAGGGAATGCGTGGTCCCAACCTGGCCCGCCTGAAAAGGTGTGGGACACTAAGGATTATCCCCCGGGAGTGAACAACTGCCCACTTCGCGGCGGCAAAGCAGGGCCAACGGCCCCGATCAACGTGCGGTCAGCGCCTCGGAACGGAGGATGCCGATGTACGGCAGGTTGCGGTACTGCTGTCGCCAGTCCAACCCGTATCCCACGACGAAAAGGTCGGGGATGTCGAAGCCCTTGTATCCGATGGGTACGTCGGCGATGCGCCGCTTGGGTCGGTCTAGCAACACCGCAACTTTGAGGGACAGAGGCCCGCGTCTTTCGAGGTTGCGGCACAGGTAGGCCAGGGTCAGTCCGGTGTCTACGATGTCCTCGACGATCACCACGTGTCTGCCCTGGATGCTCTCGTCCAGGTCCTTGGTGATCCGAACTTCGCCGCTCTCGACGTGCCTTCCGTAGCTGCTGACGGCCATGAAGTCCATCGAGTTCGGGATCGTGAGGTTGCGCGCGAGGTCGGTTAGGAAGAAGACGCCTCCCTTCAGCACCGTGACGAGATGCACGCCCTCCTCGCCATAGTCGGCGCTGATCTGAGCAGCTATGGCGCGGACCCGGCTCCGCAGGCGCCGTGCGGAGATGAGCACCTGGTCGGCGTCCGGATGGAGCAGCATGGGGAGCAGATTCCGGGTTGGCGGGCTGATTCCTTCCTATCTTTTCCACTGTAACAAGTACTGACCGCTTGAACCTATTGACACTCTGGGAATCCAGGGGCTACACTAGCGCCAACATATTCCGTCCGCTTGACAGTTCTATGAATTCCATGGAAGAAGGTGGAGGGGAGCTTGGTCACCCCCGGTTTTCACCGCTCGAATGGTTTGTGTTTTCACCGCATGCAGGACGAGGACGTCGTTAGGATTGCCCGGCGCGGCGACTACAGAGCCACTGAGTACCTGATTACGCGATACCGCACGCTGGTCGAGAGCAAGGCGAGAGCGTACTTCCTAATCGGCGCTGACCGAGAGGACGTGGTCCAGGAAGGAATGATCGGCCTCTGTAAGGCCATTCGCGACTTCCGTAGCGATCGGCTCTCCAAGTTTCGACCCTTTGCCGAGTTGTGCGTCACCCGTCAGATCATCACCGCCGTGAAGACGGCCACCCGCCAGAAGCACGGCCCCCTGAACGCGTACGTGTCCCTCAATCGCCCTGTTTCGGGCGAGGACACGGACGGCTCGCTGATGGATGTGATCCCGGACCGCACGAGCGCCGACCCCGAGGCGCTGCTGATGGTTCGGAGGCTACCCCCGAACTTGCACGAGGCCGTTCGACCGGTCTTGAGCGATCTCGAGGGACGGGTCCTTCGGTGCTATCTGGACGGCAAATCGTATCGCGAGATGTCCGTGGAGCTGAAATGCCACACCAAGTCCATAGACAACGCGCTCCAGCGGGTGAAACGCAAGATTAGCGTCATGTTCAAGGACTGAGCAGGGCCGAACCTCCTGCCGAAATCTAGAGTGTGGGTGCAGCATTGCCCGGGCGCCCACACGTTCGGCGTATTCGGGAGGTCTGCCTATGTCCATTCGGTCAAAGCTCCCCGCTTCAGCGGGCGGGCGTTTCGCTGTCCTGGCGGCCGTGTTGGCCGCGTTCGGCCTTGCCGGCTGTGGGGGGAACGACAGCGATCCCATCACCTCCTTCTCCGGTCAGGTTTTCAGCAACGGAGCTTCACGTGGTCGCGCAGCCGAGCCGCTCGCAGGGGCTAGCGTCACCGTGACCCACTTCACCACGGGAGAGGTGCTGGCGAGCGCAACGTCCGACCCGACAGGAAAGTTCACCGCATCCGTCCGGACGCTACCGCCGGGGACGCTCCTTCGCATTACCGCGACGGCGAATGCGGGTGGTTCGCTCTCCATCCACGCGTTGGTCCCCATGCCGCGAAAGGGCGGCGTGGTACGGGCCGATCCCGAGACCACCATCGCCTACCTCGGCATCGCCCGTCTGGTGGCGGCCGGGACTCCCAAAGCATTGATAGACAGCGAGGTGTTCGACCAGGCGTTGAATGCAGTGCGCTCTGCAGCGACAGGCGGGCTGATTGACCTCGACGCGGTGGACTTCCGCGATTCGGAAGACGTGGACGCAGCGCTCGATGCCGCGATGGGGCCGACGGTCCTCGTGACGAGCAACGCCCGGGCGAAGGTGTTCGTGGACGACGTGGATACAGGGCGCTACGTGCCGTATCTGGCGACACGACTGACGCCCGGGGGCCATCTGTTCCGAGTGGAGACCAGTACGCGGGCATCGGAGACCTCGGCGAGTGTCGAGACGGGCGCGGCGGCTTGGGTGGACATCACGGTCATCAGCGGTGGCGGAGCCGTACCCACGACAGCCAACTACGGTGGCAGCATGGTGTTCACGCTAAACGACGAAATCATCCAGAGCCCGGCGTCCGGTGTCAGCGTTCGCGAAGTGCCTGGATTCCCAGACAAGCGCTTCGTCACGATCAGCCTCTCGGGCGTGAACGAGTTCCCCTTGAACAGAGCCGTTCTGCTGAACGTGACGGCCGATGTGACCGGGCCCGATACGCTGGCTGGCACGGCAGGAACCGAGAGCGGGTCCTTCCTTCGCGCCGACTTCGTGGCTAGCGCGGGCACCATTACCCAGTTCTCCGAGGAAGTGCAGGCCGGAGTGGCAAGTCTCACCTTCAACTCGGATGGTACGGTCAGCTTCTCGGTTAACGCCAACGGGACGCTGCTCACGGGTACCGCGTCTGGCACGCTGCCCAGATTCGGGCCATAGGAAACGGACACACCGACTAGCAGAGCGCCGGGGCGTCTGCCCCGGCGCTCGAAGTCTGCCGGCCAACGCGAGCCGTATAATCGAGTGCGATGAGCTTTCGCGCCCCCTTTGACAGCACGGTGCTTGCTGCCGTGGTCGCCGAGTGCCGCAAGTTGGTCGGCGGCCGCCTGCAGCGCATTTCGCAACCCGACGAACACACGCTGTGCCTGCAGGTGTATTGCGGAGGCCCGCTGCTCGTGCTCCTGCTCTGCTGTGACGCGCAGTTTGCTCGCGCACACCTCACCGCCGTTCGCCCTGCCAACCCCCAGCCGACGCCGGCTTTCTGCTCGATGGCGCGTAAGTGGACAGAGAACGGACGGATCACGGATGTACGGATGCGCGGGATGGATCGCGTGCTCGAAGTCGAGGTGATTGGTGAAGGGGGACGCACCTTCACCTACATTGGCGAGTTCATGGGCAAGCACTCCAACGTGATGCTCCTCGACGACACGGGGCTCGTGCTGGGAGCGCTGAAGACCGTGGGAGCGAAGCAATCGCGGCGACAGGTACGAGCCGGACTGCGTTACCAGCCGCCCCCTCCCATCGGCGGCCTCGACCCCCGTATCCTCACGCCCGACGAGTTCGAGGCGCTGGCCAGAGACGCCGAGGAGATTGGGCCGGACTGGCTACGGCAGACCGTGCAGGGCGTCAGCCCATTCCTCGCTGAACGCCTATGGGAACTCGGTGGGGCACGCCGAGAGGGGCTGCGGGAGGCGTATGCCACGTGGCGAGAGGTGCTTCTTGCGAACGACTGGCGACCCGTTGCCTACCGGGCCAAGGGCGGGGCAAGCCTCGGAGCCTATCCGATCGCATTCCCACCGCCGCCAGGTGTGACGGTGGCGGAGCGGCGCTCCCTCTGCGAGGCATTGGATGCACACTACCTGTCGCTGGTGGCTGCCGGGAAGATGGATCAGGAGCGCGCCCACCTGCGCACTGCCCTATCTCGCGCGCTGTCAGCCACGGAGCGCGCGCTGGACGACGTGCAGGCAAGGCTGAGCGATGCCGACCTGGCAAGGCGGTGGCAGGTGTTCGCCGAGCTGATCCTCGCATACGCACACACACTGGAGCCGGGTGCTACTACGTTGCTCGCACCGGACTACACGGATCCCACGGGAGCCGAGGTAGAGATCGCACTGGATGGGAACCTCACGCCAGCAGAGAATGCGGAGCTTTATTTCCGGAAGGCGCGCTCCGCAAGGCAAGCAGAACCCGCACTGCGAGAGCGCCTCGTGCTGCTAAGCCGAGCCCGGGACGACCTACTGGCACTGCTGGCCCGGCTGGACGATATGAGGGCACAGGAATTGGCGGAGGCACGGAACGAAGCGACGCTCCGTGGCTGGCTGCGGACCCAAGAGTCACAGCGAGGCGAGAAGGAAGAGCGCCCCTTCGATGGACATCGCATTCGCAGAGTGCACACCGCCGAGGGGCTCGATATTCTGTACGGAGAGAGTGCAACAGCGAACGACTACCTGACGCAGAGGGTAGCCAAACCGAACGACTGGTGGCTTCACGTGCGGGGTGGGGTCAGTGCGCATGCAATCGTACCGACAGGCAATCGCCCCGCCGACGTCCCCCGGAGCGTGTTGGAACGTGCCGCGCAATTGGTGGCTCGTAATAGCCCGGCGAAGCATTCGTCACTAGTCGCGGTGGACTACACGCTGCGTAAGTTCGTGCGCAAGCCACGAGGAGCTGCGCCCGGGCTGGTCACTTATTCGCATGAGAAGACGCTACACGTCACGCCGTTGAAGGATGGATGAGGACAGGACTTCGCAGTGGGCAGACCCCGGTGCTGCTATGAATTGGGTGTGTCCAGACCTTCTCCGAACACTCTGGCATGGGTGCCTGGCTCTCTGTTCGTTGTGAAGGCTGACCATATCTCCATCACGCTCTGCCCAGGATGGCGCCGAGACCGCCGCTTTGCGTTCATCGCGGTGTTCTCTGCGCACTCCGCGTGAAATCTCAGCCGGGAGCCTCGCCGTAGCATGGGCGCCCGAATGCTGCAGTAGCTAAGGCCGGGATTGTCGCGCAAAGTTCGCAGAGGGTTGCCAAGATCACGGATGCCTGCCTAAGGTGCTCGCGGTGCCTCGGGCCCACGCATTCCCGAGCCCATGGACGGCTGGGGCACACCCGGCTTCAGCCCCCTTAGGTCCGGAGGCGAGCGCAACCCAGCGACTGGTCGGACGGTACACTCTCAATGTGCCGAAACCCCTTCCGAAAGGCTCCGTGACGCTGCTGATGACGGACATCGAAGCGAGCACGGAGAAGTGGGAGCGATACCCCGGTGCCATGCGCGATGCCGTGGCGCTGCACGACCGCATGTTGCGCAAGGAGATAACCGCTCACCAGGGCCAGATCGTAAAGGCGCTAGGTGACAGCTTTCTCGCCGTGTTCGAGAGCGCAGGGCAAGCCGCTCTAGCAGCCATCGGGATCCAGCGCGCGCTCAAGACGCTGGAGTGGCCCATCCCGGAGCCGCTCCGAGTTCGTATCGGGCTGAACAGCGGCGACCTGGCTCCCGAGGGTAACGATTACTTCGGCCCACCGGTGAATCGTCTCGCGCGGATCGTTGCTGCCGGCCATGGGGGACAGATACTAGCCTCGGACACCACTGCCAAGCTGTTACCTAACGACAACGGTTGGGAGATCCGAGACCTCGGCATGCACCGGCTAACCGGCGTGCCGGAGGCCCAGCGAATCTATCAGCTCGTGTCCGGCGACGGGCCGGAGGAATTCGCATCCCTGCGCACGCCCGAGATCCAGCCGAACAACCTTCCCCTCGAGATCACGGAGTTCTTCGGGAGGCAATCCGAGATCGAGATGCTGGGCAAGCTGCTGCGCCGTCCGGAGACCGCGCTGGTAACA
Source organism: Fimbriimonadia bacterium (assembly GCA_039961735.1). NCBI lineage: Bacteria > Bacillati > Armatimonadota > Fimbriimonadia > Fimbriimonadia bacterium. Next base: position 3,732 of record JABRVX010000071.1, on the reverse strand, counting down.
CTGACAGGTCCAGGAGGGGTCGGCAAGAGCCGGCTGGCTGCGCGCGTGGCGGAGGATCTGATGCCGCACTACGAGCACGGTGTGTGGTGGGTACCGCTTTCCGCACTGCCGCCGAACGTGGGATCGGACGAGCTCGCGACACGGGCGATGCGGGCGATGCGCATGGCCTACGACGAGGGTAATCCGGTAGAGCAGCTGCTGGACCGACTCGCTGCACGACACTCGCTAGTGCTGTGGGATGGTTTCGAGCGCCAGCTCGAGTCTGCGGACCTCGTTTCGGCCATCATGCATAGCTGCCCTCGGGTTACGCAACTCGTCACTAGCCGAGAGATTCTTAGGCTGGGCGGGGAGTATGAGTGGGTAGTAGGCACGCTGCCCCTAGGTGATGCGCTACGGCTATTCGAGGCGACCGTGCAACGCACGAGGCCGTCGTTCGTCATCGGTCATGACAACCGCGAGCTGATCGAGGAGATCTGCCGAAGATTAGACCACCTACCACTTGCCATCGAGCTTGCCGCCGCACAGTGCCGCATCTTCACTCCAAGGCAGATACTGGAGCGGCTGGGAGACCGGTTCGGACTTCTGGCAACGGTTCGCAGGGACGTGGAGGAGCGGCAAAGGTCGCTCGCGGCTGCGATCGCATGGAGTTATGACAGCCTGACAGAGTCGGAGCAAAAGACTTTCCGCAACCTGTGTGTTTTCCAGGGTCCTTTCACGCTAGCGGCGGCGCAGGCGGTGTGTGGAGGGTCGGACGTTCTATCGGATATTGCGGGATTGCGCGAGAAGTCACTGTTGAGAACCGAGGAGGACGGAGGCGAGATGAGGTTCGTGCTGCTGCAGAGCCTAAGGGAGTACGGACTAGCCAAGGTAGCGCAGCATGGCGACATCATGGACCTCAAGCGGCGTCACGCTTCCTTCTACGCCGATATGTTGTCGGAACTGACGCACAGTGAGTGGCAATGGTTTCCGTTCGCGTACGTCAAGCGTTTGGTGCAGGCGCGGGATCAGTTGCGCGCGGCGGCCCACTACACCCAGGAGCTTGCAGACGGCCCCCTGACGGCGCGGCTGGTGTCGGCCGTGGTGCGCCTCCCGCAGCTACTGATGCCTTTCTCGCGCGGCGAGATTGTCAGTTGGATCGAATCATCCTTGCCGGCGATGGAATCCTTCGCCCCTGCCGAGGCGCGTGCCAGAGCACTGTATCTCCTCGGTGCGCACAGGATTCGCTTGATGCCGGGCTCGGACGAAGGGATTCGAATGGTGAACCAGGCGTTGCAGGTTGCACGAGAAGCGAACATGCCCTATGACCTGTGCATGTTCCTCGCAAGCTCGTCGGTGATGCTGCCTGAGCGCAGGGAGGAGTTCCTTGCCGAGTTGGAAGCACTCGCATCTACCGGGAACCCCTATGCCATCCTGTTCTGGCACGTGTTCTCCGGGCGTGCGCTCGCATCCGAGCGACGCATAGATGAGGCGTTCGCGCGCACGCAGGCTGCTACGATCCCACTGCAGCGCTCGGGCAGCACCGAGCTGTTAGTGGCGTTGCAGGTGATGCTGGCCGACTTGGCACTGGTGCTGCACGGCGCCGAGAGGGCGAAGCGCCTCCTGGACGAGATCAAGTACGACAATCTGGAAGAGCTGGACTATGAGCTAGGCGCTTCGATGATGCGGTTGTACGTGCGGGTGGAAGCACTGTTAGGCAATCTGGACAAGGCGGAGGAGTGGGCCGAGCGAGCGACCTGGTGGCACGAAGTCGCAGAGGACGTCGCGCTCGCCTCGGCCGCACACGCCACCCAGGCCGGGCTGGCGCTCATACGTGGCAACCTAGATGCCGCCGAGGATCATGTGCGCAGGGCACGGAGTTGGCTCGCGAACGTCGAGGTGCCGCACCTGCGCATTCACTATCTGTTTGCCGCCGCCGAATTGGCACTTGCCAAAGGAAAACCCGATGAAGCGCTGGGCCACTTGTGCGAGATCGACACACACACCAGTTGGGTGATCTTGGAACCATGGCGAGAGCGCAAGATTGCACTAACTGCGTGTGCAGAGTGGCTGCGCGGCAACGAGCGGTCGGCAGCACGTCTGTTCGCCTTCGCAATGGCAAAGGGAAGTCCCTTGATGGAAGACGGTGTCGCGCTATCACGGTTCCGCTCGGTGTGGCAGGACTTTCAGGATCGGTGTGATCGCTCCGTTATCGAAGCGGGGGAAAGCGACGCAGTACACTGGTCGGTAGAACAGGCCCTCGCCGCCGCGCAGGAGATCTGCGATCAGGCGCGAGGATACTAACAGACGCCTGACTCGAAGTAAAAGTCTGAATGGTCAGAATGCTCCCGGTATCCTTTGCTCCGCCGTAGGGCGCAGGTTCGGCAACGACTTGCCCCACACTCGTTTGGCTTCCGTGATGTAGAACAGGTAGTTCTCGAGCGGCACGTCCGGAGGCACGCGGTGGTCCGGAGTAGGGATGTACCCTCCTTCTTCCACGAGCGGCGACAGCCGCTCGACTTCCCGTCGGATGGCATCTTCATCGCTCGCAAGCACCAATTTGCTCACACCGCCGATTAGCAGCAATTGGCGACCATACTGACGGCGAAGTGCGATGGGATCCAGTCCCCACACACCCACCTCGATCGGGAACATCGTGTTGACACCGGCCTTCAGCCAGAGTGGGACGAGGAGCGAGATATCGCCGTCGCAGTCGAGAACTATCACATCCACGCCGTAGCGCTTCAGGAGCGAGGTGATGCGCTCATACTGCGGCACTAACACCTCCTCGAACACCTTAGGTGATAGCAGCGGTCCCGACCGATAGCACATATCCTCCCACATGGAGGCGTACTCGAACTGCACGCCGGCCTCCAACGCCGGTGTGATGGCATCCATGATGCACTGTGCCACCGTTGCCACCATCTCCTCGAAAAGCTCGCGGTCCTCGTGCACGAGGTAGGAGATTGCCTCCACACCCATCCAATCACGCAGCCACCCATAAAGCGAACCCGCCGGTATTCCTATTGGGTAATCGCGGTCGGGGTCGAGCGCGCGGCGTAGAAACTCCGGCCACTCCGAGGTGTAGCGCGTAGGGTCTTGTCCGTTGAGGCGCCATCGGAACTCCCGGTCCCAGCTATCGCGGTCCTTAAGCGTGTGATTCAGGTACCTCGGGATAGACAGGTTTCGCTTGTCCTCGAGCTTCGTCACACCATCGCAATCGCGCACGACTCGCGTCTCTCCCATGTCCTCCAGCACCAGCGTGTCGAACACGGGCCACATTCCCACTCGAATCGGCGCCTCGATCCACTGGGGGTCCATGCCGAAGAAGTCGTCGGGGTGTGCGTCCTGGGGCATGCCTTGTCGCCGCCACTCGACGAGCGTTTCGTCCCAGAACCCGAAGTCCATGATGGGGCAGCGGTCGCGTGGTTGGTAGTGCATGGTGGCGTGGAAGCGTTCTCGTGCGTTCATCCCGCCGCAGTTCGACACCGCCTTTCCCGATCCTGTTACCTGTTTGGAGGCCCCGGGGGTTGTGTACTCAGGAGGCTGCCTCGGGCTGCAGCGCGGGTCATCTCCTCCGACACCTCCGCGACAGCCCCACGGCCGCTGCACCGATGCAGATGGCGCCAAGACTTCCCGGCTCCGGGACGAGCTCCGAGTACCACACCTCCCACGGCGCGTAGTAGTCTGGGGTTCGTGCGAGCCAGAGCACGTCGCCACGCGCGTTGGCGGAAACACCCATTCGAGAGACCCAGC
>JABRVX010000070.1 GCA_039961735.1 Fimbriimonadia bacterium | reverse complement strand
CATCGCCGTCCCGGCGATGCAGCCACCGTGGTTTCGCCGCAGCAGATCTACGTCACGCTTCGACGGGCTCAGCGTGACGGTTTGGGCGTCGCCCGTATGACGCCGCCACGGGATAACCGTAACACCGCAGCTGCGGCGCACGATCGCACGCTTCGACAGGCTCAGCGTGACGGGAGGGCTGTCCACGGTGCGCAGATACCCCCCACCCACAACGCCGCCGGGTCAGCAGGCGGAATCGGCTCGCGAACGTGGCATCGCCGTCCCGGCGATGCAGCCACCGTGGTTTCGCCGCAGCAGCTCTACGTCACGCTTCGACGGGCTCAGCGTGACGGGAGGGGTGTCCCTGGCAGGTACGCACTGCGCACCCCACCCTCGACGCGGCGGAGGGCTCTTTCCGCGGAATCGGCCCGTGAACGTGGCATCGCCGTCCCGGCGATGCGGTCAGAGAACCGACGGGGATGCCGGAACCACGAGGCCGCGTGCAGTCAAGAACCAGCGAGGACGCCGGAACCACCGCCACACAGTTCGGCGGGACGCCGGAGTTACGACGTGCCGAGCCCCCTCACACTGTCCGGCCGACGGCGCGGGCGACCGCCGACACCTCGACCATCAACTGCGCGAACCGCTCGAACTTCAGCGACTGGGGTCCGTCTTTCAGCGCTTGCTCTGGGTGAGGATGCACTTCAATCAGCAGCCCGTCGGCGCCCGCAGCCACCGCAGCCTTGCTCATCGGCCCTACCAGATTCCAACGACCGGTTCCCTGGCTCGGGTCCACTACCACGGGTAGGTGGGAAAGTTCCTTGGCTGCTGGCACGGCGGAGAGGTCCAGCGTGTTGCGCGTGTACACCTCGAAGGTGCGAATGCCGCGCTCGCACAGAATGACATTCGGGTTGCCCTTTACACACACATACTCCGCGGCGTGCAACCACTCATCCAGCTTGGCCGACATGCCGCGCTTTAGCAGCACCGGCTTCTTACCCTGCCCGACTTCTTTCAGTAGGTCGAAGTTCTGCATGTTCCGGGTGCCCACCTGAAGCAGGTCGGCATAGCGGCTGACCAGCTCGACGTTCCGTGGGTCCATCACCTCGGTGACGATGCGCAGGCCCGTCTCCTCCTTAGCCTCAGCCAGGATCTTCAACCCATCCTCACCCAAGCCCTGAAAGCCGTAGGGCGAGGTACTAGGCTTGAATGCACCTCCGCGCAGAACGGTCGCTCCCGCTCCGTGCACGGCGCGCGCCGTCTCCAGCACCTGCTCTCGGGTCTCGACGGTGCACGGACCTGCCATAACGACGACTCTCTCGCCACCTACCAGCACGCCGTCCACGTCCACCTCGGTGCTCGCCGTGCGGCTTTCACGGGAAACGAATTTGTAGGGGCGGAGGATCAGCATCACCTCTTCCACGCATCCCAACGAGCGTAGGTGGTCGGCATCCTGCTCCTTGTCACGATCGGGCGCACCCACTGCACCTATCACGGTCTTCTCCACGCCGTAGATCGGGTGGATGCTGTAACCCATCGTCTTCAGTTCCGCCTCTACCCTGTGAACCTGATCCGGCGTGGCATCACGGCCAAGAACAACAATCATGCGGAGAGCACCTCCTGCAGTGCAGTGGCGAATCGATCCATTTCGGCAGCCGTGCCGATGGTGACGCGTTGGTGGGTGGGCCTGCCGAAGATATGGCCGGGTCGGATGATGACACCCTTACGCAGCATCGCTTGGAACAGCTCGGGCGCGGGCCTACCGGTGTCCACCCATGCGAAGTTCGCGTGGCTGTCCGCATAGCGCATCCCGAGGTCGTCGAATAGGTGGTGCGCGCGCGCTAGGCCCGCACGGTTCATCTCCACCGACCTCGCGACGTGCTCATGATCGTCTAGTGCCGCCAATGCGGCCACCTGCGCTAGGCTGCTGACGTTGAACGGGTGGCGGAGGCGGTCCACCGCATCCACCAACCACTCAGGACCTATCATGTAACCCACGCGAAAACCTGCCAAGCCGTAGGCCTTGGAGAACGTACGCATGACTGCGACGCGGCGGCCTTCCAGCACCAGTGGCAGGCTGTTGGGGTACTCCGGCACCTGCACGTACTCGAAGTACGCCTCGTCGAACACCACGAGCACATGCTCCGGGACTCTGCTCATGAAAGCAGCTACCTCGTCGGCGCGAACGATGGTGCCCGTCGGATTGTTAGGGTTGGCGACGAAGAGGACTCTCGTCCTTTCCGTGCAGGCGGTTGCCATCGAAGGCAAGTCGTGACGCTCGTCCGGCGTGAGTGGAACAGCAACCGGTTTCGCACCGAGGCGCTTTGCTACCAGCGGGTAGCTGATGAAAGAGGGGTCGGCAAACACCACCTCGTCGCCGGGGGTCACCAGAGCCATCGCTATCGTCGTAAGCAGCTCATCCGAACCGTTGCCCACAGCGATCTGTTTTGCCGACACACCCAACCGTTCGGCAAGCGCCGCTTTCAGGTCCACGCATCCGGCATCGGGATAGAGGTGCGACTCGGCCAGTGCGGTACGGACGGCTTCCATCGCCTTGGGCGAGGGGCCGAGCGAGTTCTCGTTCGACGCCAACTTCACGACGTCTGTCAGCCCGAGCTCGCGCTGAACCTCTGAGATGGGCTTGCCGGGAGTGTACGGCTGGATCTCCAGCACGTTGGGGCGAAGGAGTTGGGAGGGGTCCATGGCGGAGGGATTTTACCTGCGAGTCGCACCGGGTTTCGGGCGGTCGTCCTCCGGCATCGCCACGGTCGGCACGGGACTTGCAGTAAAGGAGCGCGAGCACGCATCACAGCACACAACGAGGGGCACGCGGCAAGAGGACGATCTCTCTCCATGCATCACCTTCCCTCCCCGCAAAGGAGCTCGCCCGAGCTCCTTTGCGCCGTTATGGCTCAGCGCGGCGATATCCCCGCTCCTCCAGAACAGCGCTCAACCCAGCTATGACTTTGTCCGCCGGAGGGTAGGAAACCTGCCGGGTCTCTGCGGTGAGACCACGGTAGATCTTCTCAGGTGGCACGAGATAGAGGCCTGTGGGGATGCTGGCCTGCAGCAGCACGCTCTCGCCACGTATTCGCAAAGCCGTGCCCGCGAGTTTCGTGCCGCTCTCTGCGTCCGCGACGTCGTTCGCGCTCAGAGATCGGAAGCAGTCCACTCCTCGGTAGTTCGGGGATCCGAGAGACGGCGAGCGCTCGCCGAGGGTCGCTCGAGTGCCGGCCCTGGCCAAGGCCTCGACGATCATCGGCGCAAGCGCGCGGTAAGCCGCGCGCACGTTGCATGGAGCACCACCGACTTCACTGAGGGGACAAGCTAAAGAGAAGGTGACGTCGGCACCGTGAAGAACTGCCCGTCCTCCGGTCGGACGCAGGACCCACCGCACACCTAATCTAGCGCACGCATCCAGGTCCAAGGCTTCTTCCGGCTTCTGGGACATTCCGAGCGACACCCACGGCCCATCCCACTGGTAGATCCGAGCAGTGCAGGCGCCTCGGGAGGCGGCATCCAAGGCGTCTGCATCCCGCGCCATGTGAAGGTCGCCAGGACCGGCACCTTCTACTCGGTAGAGTCGCTGGCAGGCTTCCATCGAACGTTCAACTGCTTGACCGCGAGCACCTCGTCCAATCGGCCGACCACAGCGTGATGCGGCGCGCTTTGGACCAGTTCAGGGTCCTTCTCGGCCTCCTCGGCGATGGAACGCAGAGCATCGCAGAAGCGGTCGAGCGTCTCCTTGTTCTCGGTCTCGGTCGGCTCGATCATCATCGCCTCGTGAACGATGAGCGGAAAGTAGTTCGTCATCGGGTGGAAACCGTAATCAATCAGGCGCTTGCTTATGTCCAGAACGCGAACGCCGGTACGCTCCTTCACCGGATCGCCGGTGAGCACGCACTCGTGCATGCACACTCGGTCGTATGCAGCCGGATACACGTCGCGCAGCTTTGCCCTAACATAGTTGGCGTTCAGCACGGCGTGCTTCGCCACGTCTGCCAATCGGTCATGTCCGTACGCCAGGATATACGTCAGGGCACGAACCGCTAGCAGGAAGTTGCCGTAGAAGCTGTGTACGCGTCCGACCGATCGTGGTCGGTCGTGGTCGAGCACATACTCGTTCCCACGCTTCACGACAACGGGTGCTGGAAGGAACGGCTCCAGGTTTCGCTGTGTGGCGATGGCTCCGCATCCAGGTCCGCCTCCACCGTGAGGGGTGGAAAAGGTCTTGTGCAGGTTGAGGTGCATGCAGTCGAAACCCATGTCTCCGGGTCGGGCCACTCCCACGAGCGCGTTCATGTTCGCGCCGTCGCAGAACACTAGCCCCCCCGCCTTGTGCACCATGTCGCATGCTTCGGATATGGTGCGCTCGAACAGGCCCAGGGTGTTCGGGTTGGTAAGCATCATGCCTGCAACCGAATCGTCTAGTGCGGCGCGCAGCTCGGCCAGATTCGTGTTGCCCTCGGCGTCCGTTGCCACGTGGCGAACGGAGTACCCTGTTCGCGCAGCCGACGCCGGATTCGTGCCATGCGCCGTATCCGGCACGAGCATCACCTTGCGCGTCTCGCCTTCGCCACGCTCCTCATGGTAGCGCTTGATCATCATCAAGCACAAGTGCTCGCCCGCTGCACCGGCGGCGGGTTGCAAAGTGGCAGTGTCGAAGCCGGCGATCTCGGCTAGGTACATCTGAAGGTCGTGCAAGAGCTCCAGACAACCCTGCGCGGTCTGCTGCGGCTGAAGTGGGTGGATGCGCGCGAATCCGGGCAACGAGGCGGTCACCTCGTTGACGCGTGGGTTGTACTTCATGGTGCACGACCCGAGCGGGTACAGCCCGTTGTCAATGCCGTACGACCGGCGGCTCAGGTTGGTGAAGTGGCGGACCAGGTCGAGCTCGTCCACTTCCGGCAAAACTGCAGGCTCGCGTACGGCGTTCGTTCCGAGGAGATCCTCCAAGGGCAGGCGAGGTATGTCCGAAACGGGTGGATTGCAGCCGATGCGACCTCGACGACCTCGCTCGAAGATCAGGGGGTAATCCGCATGGCTCACGGTCGCACCGCCTTTCGCACGGCCTCTACGAAGCCGTCAATCTCCTCCTTCGTCCGCACCTCCGTGACGCAGGTTAGGAGGCAGTCCTCCATGTCTTGGTAGTGCTGCCCAAGGGGCAACCCGGCTAAGTAACCCGCCTCCAGCAGCTCGTCACGCACAGCGTCTGCAGGTCTAGGCAGCTTAAGCACAAACTCGTACGCGAAGCGCCTAGTCGGGAAGCGCAGCTGCACTCCGGGGATGGTGCTCAGCCGCTCGGCCGCGTAGTGCGCGTTCTGCACGCACGCCTCGGCAACGCGGCGGAACCCAGTCTTTCCGAGTGCAGAGAGGTAGACCGTCGCGGCCAGCGCCACCAGCGCCTGGTTGGTGCAGATGTTGCTGGTCGCCTTCTCGCGGCGGATGTCCTGCTCTCGGGTGCGCAGTGTCATCACGAAGCCGCGCCGTCCTTCCACATCTTGGGTCATCCCTACCACTCGTCCAGGCAAGCGTCGAACTAGAGCTTCCCTTACGGCGAACAGCCCCAGTCCGGGACCTCCGAAACCCATCGGGCTGCCGAGGGCCTGCGCCTCGCTGACCACGATGTCCACGCCAAACTCCCCTGGTGGCCGAAGGACCCCGAGTGCAAACGGATCGGCGCAGCACACGCTCAGACCGCCAGCCGCCTGTACACCAGTTGTTAGGGCACCGACGTCCTCCAACACTCCGAGGAAGTTGGGCTGCTGGAACAGAAGGCAGGCGACGCCCTCCAAGTTATCTGCAGACGTGGTGACGCCATCGGCGAGTGCAACCTCACGGTACTGCAGCCCCGCCGACCAGCAAAAGGTCTTGACGATCTGCCGGTAGTGCGGGTGCACACCTTCGCTCACGACCACCACGTCGCGCCCGTTCGCACCGTGCGCGAGCAATGCAGCCTCGGCGAGCGCGGTGCCGCCGTCGTACATCGAAGCGTTCGCCATGTCCATCCCGGTCAACTCGCAGACCATGCTCTGGAACTCGTAGATTGCCTGTAGATAGCCCTGGCTTAGCTCCGGCTGATAGGGGGTGTAGGACGTCAGGAACTCGCCGCGGCTCAGCACCGTGCCGACGGTAGCAGGAATGAAATGGTCGTAAACGCCAGCCCCCAGAAAGCAGCACAAGTCGGAGCGGTTCTTCTCGGCAAGATGACTAAGGTGTCCGACTAACGCATGTTCGTCGTGGGCAGGCGGAATATGCAGAGGCTCGTCGAGCCGCATGTCTGTCGGGATGTCGGTGAAGAGGTCGTCGAGGCTCTCCACGCCAATCGTTGCGAGCATCTCCGCACGATCTTCGTCGGTGTGCGGGATGTAAGCCATCAGTTAGTGCTCCTTTGTATGTTTCTCATATGCCTCTGCGGTGAGCAAGCCTTCCGCCTCGCTGGGGTCCGACATCCTGAGCCGGATGATCCAGCCTGCGCCGTAGGGGTCTTGGTTGATGGTCTCGGCGTGCGGCTCCAGGTCCGTGTTGACGGCGGTCACTTCGCCTGCCACCGGCGCATACACGTCGCTGACGGTCTTGACGGACTCGACGACTCCGAACGCCTCGCCCTTGGCAAGAGTTCGCCCCACGCTCGGCAGCTCCACGTACACGATGTCCCCCAGCTCGGACTGAGCGAAGTCGGAAATCCCCACGACGGCTTCGTCGCCTTCGATTCGCACCCACTCGTGCGACGGGGTGTATCGGAGATCAGCGGGAAAGTTCATCGCAGCCCTCCTGGCTCGAGTTCTGGGTCGGATTATACCGAGCGTGGTCAGGGACGGGTCCGGTTAGGTCCGGCGCTGCTAGGGACCTTGCCGGATGAAGTGCTCGTGCTCATGCGCGTCTGAAGGAAGCGTGGTAAGATGCTATCGTGAAATATCTCACTTCCCCAACTGCTCGGGGCTCTCGCGGTGGTGGCTTCACCCTTATCGAGCTCCTCGTCGTCATCGCCATCATCGCGATCCTTGCGGCCATCCTGTTCCCCGTTTTCGCACGAGCGAGGGAGCAGGGGAAAAAAGCGAGCTGCATCAGCAACCTGAAGCAGCTCAGCCTAGGCGGTCTCATGTATGCCGACGACAACACCGGCAAGATTGGCCCCACGAACTACATCCAGATGCTGCTATGGCCGCACAACTTCGAGCGATACATCAAAAACAAGCCCGTACACCTTTGTCCGAACGCCATGAAGTACACCAAGCCTTGGTCCAGCTACGTGTACGGCAGTGCCACTTCGGCGTGGGACTGGTATGGCTTCAACGGTAGCTACGCGCTGAACGGCTGGCTGTACGCGGACTACGTAGGTAAGCTGAATCGTGCGCAGGAGCCGGCGCGTACCTTCTTCCTGGCCGACTCGAACTGGATTGACACGTGGGTCGGGCAGAACGACTCCAATCACATCTGCCCGGACACGATCGACACGCGGATGGGACGCCACCAGAAAGAGACCTATAGCTGGGGGATCGACCGCCTGTGCATAGACCGCCACTCGGGCGGTATTCAGATGACCTACCTGGACGGCCACGGAAAGTACATGAAGCTGCAGAGCTTACTCACCGTCGTCCACAAGCCGTACTGAGAGACCTTCGAGTTAGATTGCTAGATACCTGATGCCTACTGCCTGGACGTCGGCCCATGGAGAGGCGAGCATAGTGCAGAGGCCACGAAAGCATGCTCCCCAACCATACGGCCACAGCACGCCGTGATGCTCGGCCCATCATCGGCACCGATATCGCGGGCCACCTCGCTCACGTGGCTAGGTCTCGACACCCGCCGCGAAAACACCTAACACCCCTACCAGTCATGCTGAGCCCCGCCGCGTCATGCTGATCTCCCCACGGCATGCTGAGTCTTACCGCGTCATGCTGAGATCCTCCGCGTCACGCTGAGATCCCCACGGCATGCTGAGTCTTGCCGCGTCATGCTGAGATCCTCCACGTCATGCTGAGCCTGTCGAAGCATGACGCGGCAAGCCGGCACCGTAGCACAGAAGGACGACGACATGCGGCGGGCGGGGTCATGCTTCAACAAGCTCAGCATGACGGGTGCTTCCACAGGCTCAGCATGACGTCGGGGAGGGCTCGGCGTGACGATAGCGGTTGCAGGGAGGTGATCGCCTCCACTGCGCGTGCTCGGCGACATGATGCACCGCTCGTTTAGGAGAAGCATAGACAACCGAACACCGATGCCACGCCATGTATTACGGTGGACCCTCAGGGGAGCTTGCTAGCTTTCTCCCAGTCGGAGGAGAACGGGTACCTCTCGTCCTCGACCAAGGACCACTCCTACCTCGAATGGAAGGTGTGGTACTCCGAACTGGTGCCCGAGCCGAGCACGGCAAATGCTCTGTTGTGTACTTCCGCACTGTCGGCAATGCCGAAGCGGCGAAGAACCTAGGTGTCAGAGGCCAGAGCATAGGGCCCCCCCGCACTTAGTTCGGCGGGGGGCTGGTGCGGGTCTCCGGG
>JABRVX010000069.1 GCA_039961735.1 Fimbriimonadia bacterium | reverse complement strand
TCATGCTGAGCCTGTCGAAGCAAACGTCATGCTGAGCCTGTCGAAGCAAACGTCATGCTGAGCCTGTCGAAGCAAACGTCATGCTGAGCCTGTCGAAGCACCCGTTATGCTGAACCCGTCGAAGCACCCGTCATGCTGAGATTGTCGAAGCACCCGTCATGCTGAGATTGTCGAAGCACCCGTCATGCTGAGCCTGTCGAAGCACCCGTCATGCTGAGCCTGTCGAAGCATGCGGTCACCTGCCGCGCGGACTGGGTATCTACATGTTGGCGTGCGGTATGCGGGGTCATGCTTCGACGGGCTCAGCATGACGTATTTGTTGGGCTCGGCATGACGTAGTTATCTGGCCCGGCATGATGGACGTTGGGTCTCGTCGTTGCCCCTTACTGACTGCGTAACCGTCCAGACCTTGTGCGACGGGCTCGCCGTCGCGCCGTTGGAGCCCTGAGGCGTGGTCCCCCATCCCTCGCCACTCGGAGTGGTGAGGGATGGGGGACTCGGAGTAATGGGGAATAGAGAGTGAGGAGCCTCTTACGTCCTCACGCCCGGCTGCGGCATGCGGCTCTCCTGTACCGTCCGCTCCAGATCGGTGCGAAGGGCGGACACCGTCTCGGCATCCAGTTCGTACTTCACTCGCATCGCAGGCTTCTCGATACGGACCACGCGTGATAGGTCGATCGGCGTCCCGATCAGCACCAACTCACAAGGCACAGCGGCGATCGTCTGCTCCAAGTCGGCAATCTGGCGCTCGCCGTATCCCATCGCAGGCAGCACCTTCTCCAAGTGGGGGTACTTCTCGAATGTCGCCTTGATGGTGCCCACTGCATATGGCCGTGGATCCACGGGCTCTCCGGCGCCCCACTTCTTCGCCGCGACATACGCAGCACCGTAGGACATCTCGCCATGAGTGACCGTCGGACCGTCCTCGATAAGCAGTACGCTCTTGTCTCGAATTGCGGATGGGTCGGGAACGCTAACAGGTGACTTGGCGCGTAGGATACGGGCCTTCGGGTTGACCGCGCGCACGTTGGCTTCCACCTGTTCCACACCCGAAAGGGGAGCAGTGTCGGTCTTGCTTACCACGACCACGTCCGCCATACGCAGGTTCGTCTCGCCGGGGTGATACTGCATTTCATGGCCGGGTCGGTGTGGATCGGCTACCACGATCATCAAGGAGGGTCGGAAGAAGGGAACATCATTGTTGCCACCGTCCCACAGAATCACGTCTGCTTCCTGCTCGGCGTTGCGCAGGATCTCCTCGTAGTCCACTCCGGCATACACCACGTGGCCCGCGGCGATGTGTGGTTCGTACTCCTCCATCTCCTCGATGGTGCAGTCGTGCGCCTTCAGGTCTTCGATGCTCTCGAACCGCTGGCATACCTGCTTTCGGAGATCGCCATAGGGCATCGGGTGGCGTACCGCAACGGTCCGCAGGCCCATCTCCTTCAGGGCGGTTGCCAGAGCGCGAGTCACTTGGCTCTTCCCGCAGCCGGTGCGAACGGCGCAAACCGCAATCACCGGTCTGCTGGAGCGCAGCATGGTGGAATCCGCCCCGCACAATCGAAAGTCGGGACCGAGCGAGAGTGCGAGCGAGGCCTTGTGCATGACCTCCAGATGCGGAATGTCGCTATAGGCAAAGACCACCTCGTCCACCTGGTGCCTTCGCACGAGTTCGGGTAGTTCTTCCTCGGGGTGGATCGGGATCCCGTTCGGATACAGGTCGCCCGCCAACTCGGCAGGGTACACGCGGCCCTCGATGTTGGGTATCTGTGTTGCGGTGAATGCCACCACCTCGTATGCTTCGTTCCCACGGAAGAACATGTTGAACACGTGAAAGTCTCGCCCCGCGGCGCCCATGATCACGACTCGGCGCCTCACTCTCGAACTCATCTTGTCTCAACTCCTTCGGTAAAGATTGGGAAGCCACGCTGCTCCCCACCCCCTATAGATTATCCGCTCGGACACGCCTGACCCGCAAAGCTGGGTCCATGGAGGTATCTTTCGGTCAACGCGCAGCGAAGCGCGACTCGATGGAGAGGCGCCGAATGAAACTCGACCCTGTTCTGCTTGCCCAACGGCTCGTGGCCCAGCCCAGTGTCACGGGCGATTCCGCCAGCGAGAACCGCATGGCCGACCTGATCGCCGAGGAACTGGCCACCATCGGGCTCGAACCCGGATTCTGGCCCACGGCAGACGGTCGGAAGAGCGTATGGGCGTTGCATCGGGGCGGTGCAGGGAAGGAACTTTGGGTTCTCACGAGCCACTTCGACACCGTGGGCATCGGCGACTACGCGGGCATTCCCGGCGGCGACGCCTTCCACCCGGATACCCTCGTCGAGCCCTTCGCAACCGGGCGCTACGGTCGGGAAGTGGCCGACGACGCGAAGTCTGGCCGCTACCTGTTCGGCCGGGGCGGCCTGGACATGAAGTCGGGAATAGCGGCCCAGATCGCGGCGCTGGCATCCCGGCCGGGGGCGAACGTGCTGTTTCTCTCCTGCCCGGACGAAGAGGCCGCGTCGGCGGGCATCCTGAGCGCTCTGCCGCAGGTCAAGGCGCTCGCCGATGCAGAGGGCCTCAGTTTGTGCGGAGTGCTCAACTCTGACTACACGGCGCCGCGCTTCCCCGGCGACGAGAACAAGTATTTATACTTGGGTTCGGTAGGCAAGCTGCTTCCCATGTTCCTTATCGGCGGCATCGAGACGCACGTCGGCGAACCGTATCGCGGTCTGGATGCCTGCGCGATTGCAGCGGAGTTGGTGTCCCTGATTGACCTCAACCCAGACCTGTGTGATAAGGTTGGCGACGAGATCTCCGTCCCCCCCGTCACCCTCTGCCTAAGGGACCTCAAGCCCACTTACGACGTGCAGACAGCGTTCGAGGCCTATGCCTATTGCAATCTAATGACCTACTCCCGTGGCCCTGGAGACGCCCTCGCTGCGCTCAAGGCCGTTGCCGAGGAGGCAGTGCAGCGCGTACTGGAACGCCGTAGTGAGAGCCTGGCTCGCCACTCGAGCGAAGCGGAGCGGGAAACCCCGCCCGAGCTCAGGCCCAAGGTGCTGCTATACCAGGATCTGCCTGCCGAGGCTAGGGAAGCCGCGATGGCTGCCGTCATGGCGCACGCCGAAGGCGAGCCCGACCACAGAGACATCAGTTTGGCTGTCGCGCGAGCCGCCGTAGAGCGTTCGCGCATCGAGTGGCCCTTCGTCCTCATCCTGCTAGCCCCACCGTACTATCCGCACGTTCACGTTCGAGACATGGCCTTTCGCGCGAGGATGCAATCCCTCGGCCGGCGCTTCGGCATGTGCGTCCGGGACTTCTACCCGTACATCAGCGACGTCAGTTACATCGGGGGAGCGACTCAGCCTGAACACGTCGCCGAACTCGCATCGAACACGCCCCAGTGGAAAGCGAGCAGATTGGGTTATACTGTGCCAGAAGTCGGCCTCTCGGGGCTCGGCTGCCCAGTCGCCAACATCGGGCCTTGGGGTAAAGATGCGCACGGCGTCACGGAGCGTGTCGAGATGGACTCGATTCACCTCACTGTGGACGTTCTGCTCGCGGCACTCGAGCCCTAGGGACTTTCCGGCGCCGGCAAAGCAGGAGAACTCCAGCCCGGCGCGAAAGGCGATCTGGAAAGAGCACGTGAGATCTCATCAGCGGGCTGCCGCACAGAGCGGCCACGCTGAACTATGGAGGGAAGAATGAAGAAGCTTATCGCTCAGCTTTTGGCCGTTCTGGTTCTGGCGTCGTCGGTCGCTCTGATCGCCGGTTGCGGCGCCAAGGAGGAGCCTGCAGCCCCTGAGCCTGGCACTGGGACCGAGACTCCAGGCGAGTAGCCCGTTACTCGTCAGAGGAGAAATCAGGGCGGTGCGACTGCACCGCCCGATTTCATTCTCTCCTCACTCGATTCGGTACTCCGCCGACACCTCTACATGCTGCCTCAAGCTCGCCGCTACGAAGCAGTACTTCTCATCCGAGAGCTTCACCGCTTTCTCGACCGCCTCAGGGTCTAGATGGGGGCCAGAAAGCGTGTGGATGACCTTCAACTTGGTGATCGGCCTCGGGTAGTCGCCCATGTGCCGCTCGACCTCGAGCGTGATCGTGTAGGACGAGACCTCCTGCTTCATCTTGTTCAGGATGCTAATCACGTCCATGCCCGTGCAGCCGGCTGCAGCGAAATAGAGGTACTCGCCAGGTGTCGGCGCCGACTCCTCGCCACCCACCTGCTTGGATGCGTCCGCCCGCATCTCCATCCCAAACTTGCTGGTGGCGCTGAAGCTCATACCGCCTGTCCAGCGGACCGTCATCGTGTCGCTCACTTCCAGACCTCCTCGAAGATGCTCTCAGGCACGGGGTCGAACCCAGGCCCATCTGCCCGGCCGAAGCATACGGGAACCCACCAGTCCCCACCGTGCAGTGGCGCGGGCAACCCATCTTGGGGGAACCATCCGATGTCGAGTGCCTCTAAGTCGTTCTTGCGCAGCTCTCCACCCTCCAGTCGGCACCCGAAGAACAAACAGTAGAAGTGAAAGCTAGAGAGACCTCGTGCGATGCTGTCGAAACAGCCAAGCAGGTTAACGGGACGGACCCGGTAGCCGGTTTCCTCTCGCACCTCTTTGGCCATGACCTCAGCAGCCGTTCGGCCCACGTCTGCCCATCCCGATGGTGGAAACCAGCAGCGGGTGTCTGGGCGATGGATCAACAGCAACTCGCGGCTGTCGTTCAGGATGGCGGCAATCACGCTAACCTGCGGCGTGACATACCCTCGTGGTCCTTCGCCGATATTGGCCCGCCACTCGTCCTCGAGTTCCGTGGCGTCCTCGGCGAGCGCAAAGGCCTGCATCTCGGCGGCTAGCCGCAGCGCTTCCGAGTAGCGCTCTTCGTCGTACGTGTGAGGGCCGAAAGCCAGGCCCGTCTGTGCAATAGCACGCAACCTCTCCGACCAGCGTAGAACCCGCGAGTTCAGTTGTTCCATGGTTCGGGAGTGTAGCACGCCCCACGGCCCGACCGACCGGGGTCACGGATTCCGCTCAGTCCGCTCCGTCTCGCGTACTGCCGATAATCTCCTCGTAGGTAGCGAAAGGGCACAATGTCCTATCACGATCAGCGCGTTCTAGTGGCGGAGGATGAGGAAGGCCTTCGGCAGGTCCTCAGCAAACAGCTCGAACTCTCTGGGTTTGCCGTAGACCGAGCCGCCGATGGGCACGAGGCTATTTCCTACCTCGAGGCCAACGAGTACTCGGTGGTGGTGACCGACATGCGAATGCCTAAGGCAAACGGCCTGGAGGTCATGCGCGCCGCAAAGCACAGGTGGCCGCTATGCGAGGTCATTATCCTCACCGCCTACGGCTCCCTCGAGAACGTGTTGGAGGCTGTCCGTGCTGGGAACCTCTACGATTACCTTACGAAGCCCCTTGATGACATCCGCGAGCTGTCCGTAGTCGTAGAGCGGGCCGTACGCACCCGCCAGCTGCACGTTCAGAACCGTCAGCTGGAAGCCCACTTGGAGGCTGCCGTGCAGCGCCTACAGGAGGGTGCCGATGAGTTGATCGCAGCAGGGCGGCAGGCTGGGGTCGGCAAGCTGGCCGAGACAGTGGTCCGCGGCATCAGCACCCCTCTCGAAGCCGTTCAGTATCTGGCCGAGTATGCGACGGAGAAGGCGCAGGCGCTGTCCACTGACCCGGCGGCAGAGGCTGACAAGCAACATCTCATCCTCGGACTGCAACGGCTGGAGACGGCCGCTCGCCATTCCAAAAGGGTTCTGGAGGCGCTGATCCGGTACACCTCTCCCGAGCAATCCGTGCCCGTGCAAGTCGGGGTGAATGCGGTTCTCGGCGACGCGTTGCTGCTGTTGGAAAGCGAATTGGTTCAGTCGCGGCTTACCGTGAAGACGAACCTGAATCAAGACGTGCCTGACGTGATCGCGATTCCAAGCCGGTTGCAGCAGGTCTTCGTGACGCTCGTGATGAGCGCTATCGAGTGGACTGAGCCCGGAGGCGCAGTCATGGTGTCCACACGGCGCGAGGAGGGAAGACCCCCTCGAGCGGTCATCGAGATAGCAGACGCGGGCCTTCAAAACGGCTGCTCGAACGGTGACGCCATAAACCCGCTCGAAGCCACCACCGAGCAGATGCGACTGAGTTTAGCAGCCGCAAAGAGCATCGTGGAGGATCACGGCGGCCGTATGATCTGTGTGAGCGAGCCCGGGCAGCGCAATCGGGTAATCCTCCGCTTCCCAGGCGTTGCGCGAGAGAGGCGTCCTTCACCCGCGACGAAGGCAGCTTAGCTAGGCTGTCACTTCCACTCGAACCACAACCGGTCCACGTCCACATAGCCCATCGAATTCTTTAGGTTGCCGCGATAGCGCACGAAGAGGTCGCCTTCGTACGACACGAACCGCGACACGTCACCACCCACCTCGGCCGTTACCGTTCCCGTCTGCATGGTAAAGTTCTCGGTAAGCACGGTGGCCCAACTGCCATAGGGATAGCTGCCAGTCGAGAAGTCATAGAGCTGCAGCGCGCCCCCAGCATTCGCACCCACCGGGCCGAGCGTGCGGGTGATCGACGCAGACAGTTGGCTGATCGAGTTCTTATCCAAGCCCCGGACCAGGATCCGCATATCGAAATCTTGCCCCGCGTAGTCCGCGGCGAACCGGGCCACCTGCCCGTCTGCGAACCACAGGTCTCTGGCTGTGCCAAAAGGAGACAAGCCGCCCCCGACCGGGATAATCGCGTTGCTGAAATCGGAAGGCACCGCTTGGAACCTTACGCCCGGCCCAGCGATCGTGATCGGGATGCCGTTGGATGCGCCCAGAGCATCGACGACGAGCACGCCGCTAGGGGTGCCAGGTGGCACCTCGGCCTCCACCACCTCGTCGGACCAGTAAGTGGTGCGGATTCGCGTGTTGCCGACACGCAACCAGACGCCCTTGACGCCCGGATCGAAGTAGCGGCCACGAATGGTGATGCGCCCCCCCTCGGCGGGAAGAACCATGGGCGAGACGTAGCGGACCTCCGGTGGCTTGCCACGCAGACCCGCAAGCCCGTTGTTCGGGTCGCTATCGCCGAAGCCCAGCGCGGCCAGTGCGTCCACCCGGCCGTAGTTGCAGACCTCGCCTTCCTGCGTGGATGCGATCGGTGCCGCCGTGTACTCCAGCCTGCGCCGTATCTGCTCGTTCGACTCGCCTGGGAAGTGGCTGAAAAGCAGCCCGAGTACCCCAGCGGCATTAGGGGCAGCCGCCGACGTGCCGGCAAAGCCTGTGGTGTATCCACCCCCTAACGTGCTTGCTGGTACGCCGATTCCAGGCGCCGAAACATCCACCCATGTACCGAAATTGCTGAAATACGCTTTCGTGCCGCCCTGGCCGTGGGCGGCAACCCCGATGGCGCGGTCGTATCCCGCAGGATACACCGGGAACACCTCGTCGAAGTTGCCTGCCGCTACCGAGAGCAGTGCACCCTTGCCATACGCATAGTCACAAGCAGCGCGAAGTAGCGGTGTGAGGTCGTCGCTGAAGTAGCTGATGCTGAGCACCTTCGCCCCGTTGTCGGCTGCGTACACGACCCCGGGCGCGAACATCGAATCGTAACTGTAGCCATCGGACTGACCGATCTTCACGCACATAATGCGGCACCGCGGAGCTACTCCGCTGATCTGGTAATTGTTATCCTGGATGGCAGCGTTGATGCCCGCACAGGCAGTGCCGTGACCATGGTCGTCCATCGGGTTGCGATCGTTGTAGGCGAAGTCCCATCCCCAGTAATCATCCACGTAGCCATTGCCGTCGTCGTCTGCACCGTTTATCGGATCGGCGGTGTTACGTCGGATGTTGGCGTTCAGGTCGGAGTGATTGTAGTCCACCCCGGTGTCCAGGACGGCGATCACGACGCTCGGATTGCCCTTTTCTACGTCCCATACCTGCGGTATCCTTTGGTCTACCAGGTTCCACTGGTCGGGGAACACCGGGTCGTTCGGAGTGTAGGCCGGGTGGTACACGCGGTCCGGGAAGGCCTCCGTCACGTAACCCAGTGACTTCAGTCGCTGAATCGAAGTGTCTACTCGTCCGTAAGGCACCAGCACCACGCTGTAACCGAGCTGCGGGATGTTTCGTAGCAGCTTGTAGCCTTCGGCCGCGGCCGCAAGCCGGTGAGCGGGCGAGGCGAATCGCACGATCGCTCGGTTCGGTGCCGCGAGAGTACGGGTGATCTCTGTGAACGCAGGCTGGTGGTCGAGAATCACGCCCTTCGGCGGTGCGAGCAGGGCAGCTAGCGCGAGTGCGAGTGTCGGCAGCAATGGCTTCTCCTATCGGGCCCGATCCGAGCGGACCCCCCAACTGATTCTACAACCTGATCCAGCCTACGAAGGTTCCGCATACCGACTAGGTTCAGGAATAGCCGCGGCGCAGAGGTCCTGAAGTAACCGCCAAGCACAGTGCCGCTGGGTAGAATCGACCATCTCAACCGCACTTTGGGAGTGACCATGGCTACAAAGATCGGCATTAACGGATTTGGCAGGATCGGCAGGCTGTCGTTGCGGGCCATCCTGGAGAAGTACCCTGGCGATCTCGAAGTCGTCGCAGTCAACGACCTCTACGATCCTATCACCAACACCCACCTGTTCAAGTGGGACTCTAACTACGGTCGCTTCAAGGGCGACGTCGAGCCGACCGAAAAGGGCCTGAAGGTCAACGGTCGAGAGATTCGCGTCTACGCAGAGAAGGACCCCGCGAACATTCCCTGGGCGGACCATGGCGTCCAGATCGTGATCGAGGGCACGGGCGTGTTCCGCGACAAGGAAAAGGTTGCCGCCCACCTCCGAGGCACCGTGAAGAAGGCCCTGATTACCGCCCCCGCTAAGAACGAGGACATCACCGTCGTGATGGGGGTTAACGAACAGGACTACGATCCGGCGAACCACCACGTGGTCTCGAACGCATCCTGCACTACCAACTGCCTCGCTCCCTTCGCCAAGGTCATCCAAGACGGCTGGGGCATCGAGAAGGGGCTGATGGTCACCATCCATGCATACACCAACGACCAACGCGTGGCGGATCAGGCGCACAAGGACCTGCGGAGGGCCCGCGCCGCCGCCGAGAGCATCATTCCGACCTCCACCGGTGCGGCAAAGGCCATCGGCCTAGTCATGCCCGAGCTGAAGGGCAAGATGCACGGCTATGCGCTCCGGGTGCCCACCGCGACCGTCTCCTGCGTGGACCTCACCGTGCAGCTCTCCAAAGAGGCTACTGCCGAACAACTCAACGCCGCTTTCGAGGAGGCAGCCAAGGGCCGGATGAAGGGCATCTTGGACGTTACCTACGAGCCGCTCGTGTCCAAGGACTTCGTCGGCAATTCCTTTTCGTCCATCGTGGATGCTCCGCTGACCATGGTGCTGGACGGCACCATGGCCAAGGTGGTCTCCTGGTACGACAACGAGTGGGGCTATAGCTGCCGAGTGGCCGACTTCTGCAAGTACATGGCCGAGAAGGGCCTGTAGAGACCCGGCGATGGCCAAGAAGACGGTCCGAGACATAGACGTCCGCGGCAAGCGGGTGCTCGTTCGCGTGGACTTCAACGTGCCCATCAAAGAGGGCGTAATCAAAGATGACCGACGCATCCGAGCCGCCCTCCCTACACTTCAGTTCCTGCTGGACGGAGGGGCCTCCCTGGTGCTGATGTCGCACCTCGGGCGCCCCAAAGAAGGCCCCGATCCTCAGTTCAGCCTGGGTCCCGTGGCTCGCCGTCTGAGCGAACTACTGGGCAGGGAAGTGCGGCTAGCGCCGGACTGCGCCGGTCCCGAGGTAGAGGCGATGGCCGCCGCGCTCCAGCCCGGTGACGTACTGATGCTGGAGAACGTACGCTTCCAAAAAGGCGAAACGAAGAACGACCCGGATCTGGCCGCACGGATGGCAAAGCTGGCGGACGTGTACGTGAACGATGCCTTCGGGTCAGCCCACCGTGCTCACGCCAGCACGGAAGGCGTAGCACATCACCTACCCGGCGTTGCGGGCCTGTTGATGGAGAAGGAGCTGAAATTCCTGGGCGATGCGCTCGCGAATCCGGCTCGCCCCTTCGTCGCTGTTCTCGGTGGGGCCAAGGTCGAAGACAAGATCGCCGTCATCGAGAACCTGCTGCCGAAGGTGGATAAGCTCGTCATCGGTGGAGGTATGGCGTTCACGTTCCTCAAGGCCGGCTGGGATCACGAAATCGGCAAGTCGCTTCTAGATGCCGAAAGGCTCGACTTTGCACGAGCGGTCGTGCGAGACGCCGGCCCCAAACTGCTTCTGCCGACCGACGTGGTAGTGGCCTCCTCCATCGAGAGCCCCGAGGGCACGATCGTCCCGTGCTCCTCGATGCCGAGTGACGCGATGGGTGTGGATATCGGCCCCGAAACGACGCGTGCGTTTGCAGATGCCGTTCGTGCCGCAGGTACCGTGGTCTGGAACGGGCCGATGGGTGTGTTCGAGAACCCGGCGTTCGCAGCGGGCACGCGCGCGCTGTGCGAGGCGATGGCCCAGTGCCCAGGTACTACCATCGTGGGTGGTGGCGACAGTGCGGCTGCCATCGAGCAGTTCGGCTTTGCTGACAAGGTGACGCACGTCAGCACCGGTGGCGGCGCGTCGTTGGAGTTCCTGGAGGGTAAGGTTCTACCTGGTGTCGCCGCGCTTCAGGACTTATAACACCCCTCTCTCTTACGATGCAGCCCCCCGATCCGGTCGGATCGGGGGGCTGCATCGCATATCTGACGTTTCCATGCTCTCGCCCGCGTCCGCCGCTTGGCACTAACTCACCGGTCCCATCCGTCCCGAGGACTGCCCCGAGGCACACGATTGCCAGAACTTCTCAATCGTGCCGCTCCGCCCGCCGCACACCGAATAGCAGACGCTTTCTCAGCCGCTCGTAGAAGTCGTTACGAGAAGTCAGCAGCAGCTTCGCTGGATACTCGGCCTTGCGGATTACGATCTCGTCCGAGTCCTCCAGGAAAAAGAGGGAGTCGCCATCCGCTACTAACACCGCCTCGCCACGCGTCGCAATCCGAATGCGTACCACGTTTCCTGCCTCCAGCACCAGCGGTCTCGCGCCGAGTGTGTGTGCGGTTAGAGGTGTTAGCAACATCGCATCCAGGGTCGGTGACGCCACCGGACCGCCCGCTGATAGGTTGTACGCTGTGGAGCCGGTCGGAGTGGCCACCATCACGCCATCCGATGGGTAGTCCACCACGGGGATGTCGTTGATGGAGATGTCAATCGTCATCATCTTACCGTGCGTGCCACGCTGCATCACGATCTCGTTCAGGCTGTAAGCCGTTGCCGCACAGGCTCCTGCACGCATCACCTCGGCACGTAGCATCAACCGCTCTTCTACGTGGTAGTTTCCAGAGAGCACGTTGGCGATAGCCGTCTCTACCTCAGCGGGACGGCAGTAGGTGATGAAGCCGAACTGTCCCATGTTGACACCCAGCACGGGGGTGCCATGTCTCGCTGCATAGCTGACCACTCGTAGCACGGTGCCATCCCCGCCGAAGGCGAGCGCCATGTCGGCTTCGCCGAGGCGATCCGGGGGGATGACGGCAAACCCGACGGCACCCTCGTGTTCGGCGAGCGTCGGCTCCAGTGCTACTGCGACACCAGCGTCACGCAGGATCCCGGCAACGTGCAACGCCAGCATCGGTGCTTCGCGCCGGTGTGCTACCGCGAAAACCTGGGCGTTCTTCACCTACTTCCGCTCGCCTCTCGAATGCGCTTCAGGTTCTCTGCAGCCTCGGGGTAGTCGGGACGCAGGGCTAGCGCTTGCTTGTATGCGGCTTCCGCTTCCTTGCGCTTGCCCAACCTCTCCAACACCACGCCCAGGTTGTTATGTGCATCGGCGAATCGCGCATCCAGCCGGATTGCCTCCTGCAAGTGCTTTAGTGCACCGTCCATGTCGTTGCTACGATACAGGATCAGACCGAGACCGTTGTGAGCGCCGGCAGAGGTCGGTTTCGCCAAGAGCACCTGCCTGTAATGGTAGCCCGCATCTTCGAGAAGACCCTCCGCGTACTGGGCGTTCGCCAGCGCCATTCGCACGTCCACTCGCTGAGGTTCCCGGTGGATGACCTCTTTCCATAGCTCGATAGCTCCCTTGCGGTCGCCCATTTGCTTCTTCGCGGCCGCGAGGTTGATGCGCGCATCTATGCTGTTAGGGTTGAGACCCAACAGGCGCTCGAACGCCGCCGCCGATTCGCGGAATCGCTGCAAGCGGAAGAGCACCACACCGTAGTTGCCTAGCGCGTCGAGGTCGTCGTGCCTCAGCTCCAACGCTTTCTCGTAGGCCGCGGCAGCCTGCGCCCAGTTCTTCTCTTCCTGATAGAGGTACCCGAGGTTGTAGTGGGGCACCGGCTCTTGGGGTCGCAGCCGTGCCGCAGCTCGATACTGCTCCGCGGCCTCCTGACGCTTGCCGAGCTTCGCGTAGCATTGACCGAGGGTAACGCGCACGTTGTAGTCGTTCGGGTCCTGCGCTGCGGCGCGACCAAGGTACGTCGCTGCGTCTTGCCACTGACCCTGTTGTGCCAACAACACGCCGGCGTTGGCCGCAAAGATGGGAATCTTGGGCGAGAGGTCGGATGCCTTGCGGTACTGTTGAATGGCACCGCTGATGTCCCCCGTGTGCTGGAGCGCGAAGCCCAGGTTGTTCAGGCAGTGTGGGTCCTGGGGGCGCAGCTCGGCCGCCTTTCGGAGAGCGGGCACGGCATTCGAGTGGTCCTTCAGCCGCATGTAGGTGTTCCCGAGGTTGTACCAAGCGTCCGCGTGCTTCGCGTCCAGAGCGACGGCCTTCTTGTACTCTTCCAACGCCTTGTCCGCCGCGTTCGAATAGAGATATGCGTTGCCGAGGTTGCTTCGCAGCTCGGCGTTCTCGGGGTCTCGCTCCACGGCGCGCGACAGCGGCTCGATGGCATCCGCCGCACGGTTGGCTTGCAGAAGCAGGTACCCGTACCACGTCATCGCAGACAGGTCGTCTGGGGTCTCCTTGTACACCGCTTCCACGCCGGCGAGCGCCTTCTGGATGTCGCCTGCCTTGAACGCGGCAACGGCTTGCTGCAACTTAAGGCGTGATTCCGGCGTCGGACCCTGAGCAAGAAGAGCAAGAGGGAACGCGAGAGCCGCGAAGAGCATGATCCGATACATGGAAGCCTCCCGTCAACCGAACGACCGATTATACTTCGCGACCCTTCCGTGCTCGGAAGATCGTGGCTCGGAAGAAGGTGCGCCCGTGAAGGCGGCAACACTCCAGGTTCTCGATTGAACGGGTCTCAGCCGATGCGGTAAGATCGGTGAGGCGCGCGCTCGTAGCTCAGTGGATAGAGCATCAGGTTGCGGACCTGGAGGTCGGAGGTTCGAGTCCTCTCGAGCGCGCCAGTTAATCGCTGCCTACTCCGGATTCCGCGCCCAGATCGAGACCACCAGTGCGACTGTCGCCGCGATGATCATCAGCGGCAGGGTGATCCAAGTCGGCACTCCCCAAACCGAGAGCAGAAGCAAGAAGAACGCTGTATTCCAAGCTAGCACTCCCACTCCGCTCGAGGTGCGTTGTCGCACCGTGACCCCGGTGAAGGACGACCGGACCATCCCCTTCCCAGGCCACTTCCACCACAGATACCAGAGCACCGCGAGCACTCCGGTCTGAGCGATCTGAATGAACATCGGGACCCCCTTCGTCCTGACGCCCCCATGGGTCGTCGGCCCTGCTGATCCTACACTCCCCAGGCCGATTGGGTTGCGCTTTGGACGCGTTGGACCTGTCGGCCCGTCCGACTAGTCCCACCCTTCCAAGCCGCCTCAGAGCAACGTATAATGAGTTGAGCCTGTGCTGCCGCCACCTATCGGTGGCGAGTTGGCATCGCATGAGATGAGCGAACCGAAGGACACTTCTAAAATCGAACTGGGCGCGCGGAAGTGGGCAATCCTCCGGGCGGTTGTCCAGGACTATGTGGAGACCGCGGAACCGGTCGGTTCCGAGGCGCTCGTTCACCGCTACCGGCTCGATGTCCGACCCGCCACCGTTCGCAACGAAATGGCCGAGATGAGCGATCTCGGCTATCTGAAGCAGCCGCACACCTCCGCCGGGCGAATCCCCTCGGACAGCGGCTACCGCTACTTCGTGGACCACTCCGAGATGCCCGCAGCCCCAGAACCCGATGCTCGGGCCCGGCTGAGGGAGCTCGGCCGCTCCGGCGACGATCTGGTGGCGCTCCTGGCCGAATCCTGCCGGCTGCTCGCCCGAATGAGCCGCTACATTGCGCTTGCCGGCACCGCCTCAGGCGACTCGGTCTTCCTCAAGCAGGTGATCCTCTCGCCCGTAGGGTCCGAGCGCGTGTTGCTGGTGCTCGTACTAAGCAACGGCCGCGTGGAGAACCGAACGTTGGAGGCGCCAGGCACACTCAGCATCACCGAACTGGGAAAGGCCAACGAGGCGATTACGGGCGCGGCCGCCGGTAGGTCGCTTAGGCAGCTTGCCAGAGCGAGGCTGCCGGATACGTCCAACCTCCCGCCACAGGCGGCCGAACTGGCCCAAGACGCCTTTCGAGAGCTCAAGGCAACAGCCCGTTCGCTGTCCCGCGGCGCCACCATCCACGACGGGATCGCGAACCTCCTCGCACAGCCCGAGTTCCGCCGTGATGTCGCGTCACTCGAGGAAGTCCTCGCCCTCCTCGAAAGCGGCTCGGTACTGGAAGACGTGGTGGACTGGTCCTCCACCGGCGAAAGTGCCGTGGTGATCGGGTCGGAATCCGGCCAGCAATCGCTGTCTCAGGTTAGCATCGTGGCGAGTCGCTTCTACATCGGAGACGAGGAGGCGGGCACCATCGGAGTTCTGGGGCCGACCCGGATGCGGTACGCCGCGGCTGTCTCGCTGGTGCGCTACACCTCGCAGGTGCTCAGCGACACGCTGACGAAAATGTTCCGCGGCTAGTGCCGCCCGAATGTGGTATACTGACGTCTACTAGGTGGGACAGATGGTCAAGAAGCAGTTCATCGTGGACCGGGGCGGACGCAGCTTTGTGCTGTATGCGGGGCTCTTGGACGAAGCACACGCGCAGGGCTTGAGCTCGGTTGAAACCGAGCTCGTTCAGGTTCCTGGTCCGATGAACGGGGAAGTCGCCATCTGCCGAGCAAAGGTCGTTACTTCGAAAGGCACCTTCTACGGTCTCGGAGACGCAGCCCCCGACAACGTCCCGCCAGAGTTCGTGACCTGCCTAATCCGAATGGCCGAGACGCGGGCAAAGGCTCGCGCACTCCGTGATGCCGTGAACATGGGTATGGCCGCACTCGAGGAGCTACCCGACACCGGTCCCACCGAGCGGTCGCTTGTCGAGACTGACGGCGAAATGCTCTCCCTGCCCGCCGAACCCGCACCGCAGATCCCGAGGGCGGCCGGCGTATGCGGGGACTGCGGCAAGGCGCTTACACTCAGCCAAACGCAGCTCAGCATGGCAGCCTTCCGGGAGGCACTCTGTCCCCGCTGCCAGCAAGCCCGCAAGAAAGGCGCTGTCACCCCAAAGGCCCGCGCCTAGCCGAGCCGCTTCTCCAACTCTGCCGTGTTCCGTACGTGTCGAAAACCGAGTCTGCGGTTGATGGATAGCATGGGGGCGTTCTGGACGGCATTCTCGGTGACAACGGTGTCAATGCCGTCCTCCATCGCTCGCTTCAGCGACAGGTATTTCAGCGCACCCGCCACCCCTCGCCCCCGATGCTCGGGCATGACGCCCGTGGTGTAGGTGCCGGCAATTCCGTACGACCCGTACCAGAGGTAGGAAAGCCCGATAGGCCCAGCGCCCTGGGTCGCTAGCACGATCTGCCGTGGTGAGCAGCCCGGCGACTCCAACGCGTTGAACTGCCAGGCCTCGAAAGAAGCTCGCGGGGGTGGTGCGCCCGCAGTCGGCATCATCTTCAACATCGCCTGGTCCAGCTCGTACACCGCACGGCGCATCTCCGGGGTGTCCCGCTCGTCCAGGGTGAAGAACTCGTAGCCGTCGCGACAGAGCCGTTCGTATCGCTCCCGAAAAGGCTCCAGGTCGGCCTCCGCCAAGACGAGCTCGCTTTCCGAGCCGCGATTGACCAACGTGTAGCCAAGCTTGAGGCAGAACGGCTCCGCGTACGGAATGTCGTCCGAGGCCCAAGACCACAACACCTTCGAGCCCCATCGCCGGTGCAACTCCTGAAACGGCCCGAACACGTGCGTCGCAATCCCTTTGCGCCTGTAGGGCTCCGCGACGATGATGTGGATGTACCCGCCGTCCGTGTCGCGCCCCGAGATGTGCGCGCGGGCACTCGCCCACACCGCAAGTTGGTCACCCACATAGGCCACGGCACGCATATAGTGAACGCCGGGATCCTTCCGATGGAACCCCGAACTAGCCTCCTCCACCGTCTCCCAGTGCGCTCGTGACCAGATGCTGTTGCTCAGGGCAACGTAGGGTGGGATGTCGTCGAGCGTCGCCTCGCGGAACGTGAGCCCCGCCGAATTCAGGGCGGAAAAGTCGAAGTCAGTGTTCACCGAGAAGCCTCCGGTCCGCAATCGTACCGGATTCGCTAGACGGCTAGTCGGCGGGTTCTCGGTTCTCCCCCGACCGAGGCATGAGGTCGAGGGCAATCGAGTCGGACCCGTCGCTAAGAACGGACCTGCAAGCGTTAGCTAGCTTCATAAGACCGCGCTCTGCCGCGGGGTCCACGGAATCCGGCGCAAGCATGCATAAGGACAGTAGTGCCATCGCCTCGTCGCGGGTGATGCGAAGAGGCGCTGGCGCGCCTTCCCTGGGTCGTGTCGGGCCAATGCCTTCGTCGTAGCTCATCCGGTCCTCCGTCCCTACTGTGCAGCGTGGCGTCGCTCGACGGGTCGCCTCATTCCGGTCGGGCGGCAAACCCTCACATTCATCGGCGAAGGCGGCTGGGTTCCTCAGCCGCAAGCCTCACCCCACAACTACGCACGGGACCTGCGCTTGGTTCACAGACCCGTGTGAATGTCCACGACAATTCCCGACACAGTCGGGCTTCGAGACGGTCAAAAAAGGCGGAATTGTGTTCCGAGGTGTCTTATGTCCCAAAGTCCTAAGAATCCCGACAACTGCACAGAGAAGTACTGGGAGATTATGTCCGCCTTCGCCGATGGCGAGGCATCGGAGGCTGAGGCGAGCGAGCTTCTCGCCCACCTAGATACCTGTGCGGCATGTGCTCGGGAATTCGCGCTACTCGATCATTCGCTAGGTGAGATGGCCGCGATCGAGGCTGTGGAAGCCCCCGCTCGGCTGCGGTCGGCCATCCTCTATGCTACGACGCGACGGCCAACCTTCGCGGACAGGGTGCGCTCGGCTCTCACGGCGCGTCCGCTCGGCTTTGCGGCGGCGGCATCCGCGATTGCCCTCGCGTACGTAGCATTACGGCCGGCCCACCTACCTCCGGCTCCGCCCTCAGTCACGGGCGAGCGCGAGGTCGCCGAGATGAGCGCCGGCGACATCCTGAAGGCTCCCGATCGACCGGTTGCCGAGGGTGCGTTGGTGCAAGACGTCGCATCGACCGCTTTCCCGACACGGTCGGCCCGCAGAGTGGTCGTTCGCGGGAAGGCTGCTGCTCATGAGCTGGAAGCGTCGCCGATCATGGTCGCATCCGCCGCCCGGCCAGGGCACATCGGCTCGCCCAGGATGCTGGCCGCGCTGCCCTTCGATCCGACGGATCAGCCCGCGCGGTTCAAGGCCATCGAACTCGAATCCACGCAGCCATCCGAGCCCGACATCATCGTGTCCGTAGACGATAGCGGGGCCGTCATCAATCTCGAGAGGGCCAAGAACTCGCCGACGGTGGCTGCCAAGACCGCCGAGGCCGCGCCTCAACGTCCCGAGTCCACGCTTCTGACTGAGGAGAACAAGTCCCGCATTCGCATCTCGCTGGCCGAGGGCGATGCGCTACCTAAGATTGACCAACCGTCCTATCGCGCCTCCAAGAGCGACGGATTGACACTCGTCCGAGGACGGTTCTAAGCACACACGCCGATGGGAAATCCACGAGGAGGATTGAGAACTAGGTGAGCCTGTTTGCCCGGAGTGTGCTGCTCGTGACATGCGTCGCATTCGTGGCGGTGCGTGCTGCGTGCCAGACCGGCTACACGGGGTCCCTGAACTCAGGTACGGCCCCCTCGCAGGCTCTCCCGCAAGTTGCCGGCGAAGCCGCGTGCGACCTACTCCCGGGCAACGGAACTGGCTTCGGCTACGCGCTCCGCTATGCCGGCATCGTGCCAGGCTCGGAGAGCGTGAGCGTGGACGGTCGCACCCTGAAGCGAGGGACCGACTACACCCTCGACTACCCATCCGGCACTCTGACCTTCTACAGCGCTGTCAAGCAGCACCAGTCCGTGCAGATCACCTATCGTCACAGCGACAAACTCGTTGGGGAAGCTAAGGCCCTGAACCTCAACTTGATGTCGCTCAGTTTTGGCCAAGCCGGAGGCATGAAGGGCGTTTTCAGCCTCCAACCTGCCGAGCGCGGCACGGACGGCTCCATCGTACAGCGCATGTCGTACGGGCTCGCGACGAACTTCAAACTCGCGACTGGCACTGGCCTCAGCGGTTACTTCTTCGTGTCGAACCAGCGCTCGATGCAGGCCTTTGCCGATCCTGCGTCCCCGGAGCGCAAGCAGACGCGCAAGCAGGCAGACGTGTTAGATCACCTGCTCGTACAAGACCTCACCGTGAAGGAGGGAGGCTTCCGCGCAGGCTTCAGCTATCAGGACGTGGGTTCGAAGTTCAACGGGTTCCAGGCGCTCCGCGAAGAGGGGATAGCCGCCGAGCAAGTGAACGCCTGGCAGAAGGAGCGTGGCATCAAGCGCTTCGGCTACACCCTCGGGTTCGGGCAGGAGGGAGGCGACCTCGACACCGACTTCAGCAGCATCTCGGACGGTAAGGGCACCATAGAGCGCCGCTCCGTGACCCTCAAGCTGGGTGAAGGGTCTCTGTACTGGAACTCCCGCTCCATCGGATCCGCCTTCACCAGGTTCAAGGACTTGGCCGAGAAGGACGCCGAGCAATGGGCTAAGGAGCGTGGCATCACTCGGGAGAACTTCGGAGGAGCACTCGGTTTCGCAGGAGGGGGCCTGAAGTTCGATAAGAGCGAGATCACGGATGCTGGTGGTTCGATTGACCGCCTAACCCTCGGCTTCGAGAGCGAGAAGGTGAAGCTCAGCCACTACGAGCAGAACGTGGACGCTGGGTTCAGTCGCTTCAACGATCTGGCCGAGGGGGAGCGAGGGCAGTGGGCCAAGGAGCGCGGGTGGGGACGATCCGGTTTCTCCGTGAGCGTGGCGGACTTCGCAGGGCGAAAGGACGTGTGGAACACCTATCGCCAGGACACCGTAGACACGCCGACCGGCGATCTTCACCGGCAGGCACTCGATCTGAGTGGTCAGGGCTGGCAGGCAAAGTGGACCTCTACCGAGACCGATGCCGACTTCACCGGCCTGGCCAGC
This sequence comes from Fimbriimonadia bacterium, assembly GCA_039961735.1. Taxonomy (NCBI): domain Bacteria; kingdom Bacillati; phylum Armatimonadota; class Fimbriimonadia; species Fimbriimonadia bacterium. The sequence continues at coordinate 12,992 of JABRVX010000069.1, read as the reverse complement.
CTGCGCCCGGACGAGCAGCAGCAAATGATCCGAGAGGCTCGGCAGGGCTACGTTCCCGGTGACGACAAGATCGCCGAGAAAGACCCGCAGTTCCTGCTTCGCCAGGGAGGCCTTTCGCGCGACTACAAGAGCTTTAGCCTGGATCGCCCCTTCGGCAAGTTTTCGTTCGACACCCTCCACCTGGACGACCGGAGCGGCGGCATTGATCGGGTTCGCCTGGGCTTCAGCTCCGGCTCGATGACCTTCAGCTATCTGGACCAGCGCATAGACCGCGGTTTCCGACGCATGGGGGACCTGTTCGAGATGGAGCAGGCGCTCTATGGCGGCGAGGTCGGTATGCACCGAACACAGTGGGCACTCGGTTTCGGCTTGCCACGCGGAGGAAAGCTCAGCTTCCAGAGTCTGAATATCGCCGGCGAGCTAGGTGGCCTCGAGCGGCAGAGCCTATACCTGAAGAGCGGGCTCTACGAGGTTACGGCCAACCTAAGGCAGGTGGACGATGCGTTTCTCGGCGCGGGTGCCGTCGCCGACCCCGAGCGAAAGCTGTTCGAGGAGCTGAGAGGCTTCTCGCAATACGATCTGTCGGCCAAAGTGGACCTAGTCCGCGGACTGCGCCTGGAGCTGTTCCAGTTCAACGCAGACAACCCGACCGCGCAGATTCACAAGGGCCAGACGAAGAGCTTCCTAACGTGGAAGCCGGACAAGCGAACGGACCTATCGCATTTCAACGACCGGGTTCGGGCAGACAGTCCCATCGCCAGCCTGAACGATTACCTTCATGAGAAGACCACCTATGCTAGGGACTTCGGCAGCCTGGGCAAGTTCAGCGGCTTCACGGAACGCGAAGTGCGAGGCGGCTCGCTCGCCGCACCGGTCGAGAAGCAGGTGGACCACTGGCGATACGAGGGTTCGCCCTACCGCGGCTTCGCGCTCCTCGCCGAGGACCTGCGCACATCGGACACCGCGGGCAACACGGAGCACGTGAGTGTCCGCAGCATATCCGGCGCCCTCACCCCTCGTGCAAAGTTCGGAGTCACTGAGAAGACCATCGAGCGCGACGAGCAACGTGCAGACGAAGTACATAGGACCTACAGCCTACAATACGATTTCGGGAAAGGCTCGCAAGTGACATGGGCGTATACCCGGGCACTCAACAGCAAGGGGAACGGCAAGGCCGTTCAGAACCTCAGCCTAACGAAGACCCTGTTGTGGAACCTCGAGTTCCAGGGTGGATACGTCGAGGACCGCTTGGACCTAACCAGCACGAAGGCGCAGGGCACCTTCGGTCTCAAGAACGTAACACCTTTCTCATTCGGACCACTCAGCAACATCAACTTCTCCTTCGGCTACCAGAACCTCGCCGAGGCGACAGTGTTGAAGATGGAGAACAAAGCCGGTACCATCACTGCCGATTGGGGCAAGAACAAGCTCGGCTGGACCTACTCCGGGATCATGACACCTACTGGGATTCGCGCCGTGGACCGCACCTTCCAGTTCGCAACCGACCCCGAGCCGAAGCTGCCCTTCCACCTGAACTTGAGCTACAAGATCCGCACCCTGCCCGGTGGTACGCAGCAGATCATCCGCAACTACCACCTCGACTACAAGATCGCTGATCGGCTTACGCTCGTCCACGACCTAAAAGCGAACCCCGAGCGCGAGCACAAGGATGTGCCCTTCGGCACAATCATCAATCCTACCGGTACGGCCGACTGGCGGCTCGACTACAAGATGAGCGACTGCTACGATTTGGCGGGGTCTTACCTGACGACCTACGATGCGACGAAGGGTCAGATAGCGCGCAAGGGCGGGCTGACACTAACGAGGAAGACCCGTGGGGGACTGCCACTGTGGAACGTGGGCTATGGGGTGGAGGCCAGCACGCTGAACGGCCGGTCCACCATCGGCCACACCTTTACGCTCGGCTACTCGCACACGCTGAACCCGCTGAACGCGCTCAGCTTCTCCGTATCCCACACCCAGTACGAGCATGACATCCCGAACGGGCGTGGTAGGAACTATCTGGTAGGTAAGGTGGACTACACGCTACGGTTCTAGCTGCCGCACGCACCAAAAAGCGAGCTATGAGGCGATGCCTTGTCGTCTCGGCTGCCGTCTGCGCGCGCCATCGGTCCAAGAGAACCGCGCCGGGCATGCGTGAGGCTCGACAGCCCGGCACCCCGAGACAGGCTGAGGCCCAATACAGGTAGACTAGCGTCGTGTTCAAGCTGACTGACACCTATAAGCCGATGGGGGACCAGCCCGAAGCCATCGCAGCGCTTGTCGAGGGGCTAGAGAGCGGATACCGCTTTCAGACGCTAAAAGGTGCTACGGGTACGGGCAAGACCTTCACGATGGCCTCCATTATTCAGGAGGTGCAGCGTCCAGCGTTGGTCATCGCGCACAACAAGACGCTGGCGGCACAGCTCTGCCAGGAGTTCCGCGCATTCTTCCCGGAGAACGCCGTCCAATACTTCATCAGCTACTATGACTACTACCAACCGGAGGCCTACGTCCCTCAGAGCGACATGTATATCGAAAAGGACGCCAGCGTGAACGACGAGATCGATCGCCTTCGCCACGCTGCTACCAAATCGGTGCTGGAGCGCAAGGACACCATCGTCATCGCCTCCGTAAGCTGCATCTACGGACTCGGTTCGCCGGACGAGTATGCGCAGAGCGTTGTCACCTTCTGCGTCGGTGAGCCGCTAGACCTCGCGCAGACCATGCGCAGACTGGTGGAGATGCAGTTCACACGCAACCAGGTAGTACTGGAGCGTGGTACCTTTCGCGTGCAGGGCGATACGCTGGAGCTGCAGCCCAAGGACGAAGAGATCATCACACGCGTGGAGTTCTATGGTGACGAGGTGGAGCGCATTCGCATCGTGGATCCACTCACGCGCGAGGTGCTGGACGAGCCTCAGCGAATAACCGTCTTTCCGGCCACGCACTACGTAACACCATGGGAGCGACTGGACGAGGTGGTCTTGGCGATCCGCCAGGAGATGGAGGAGCAGATAGCCAAGTTCAAAGCGGAGGGCAAACTGCTGGAGGCGCAACGCATTCAACAGCGCACCGAGTTTGACCTGGAGATGATCGCTGAGCTCGGATACTGCAACGGCATCGAGAACTACTCGCGCTACTTCGAAAATCGTGCTCCGGGCACCCCACCGTACACACTGATAGACTTCTTCCCGAAGGACTTCATCACCTTCGTGGACGAGTCGCACCAGACCATACCACAACTTCGCGCGATGTACAACGGAGACTATCAGCGGAAGAGCACCTTGGTGGAGTACGGTTTCCGCCTGCCGTCTGCACTCGACAACCGTCCGCTGCAGTGGGAGGAGTTCCTGGCACGCGTAGGACAGGTAATCTTCACATCCGCCACGCCTGGCCCGTTCGAGCAAGAAAACAGTGCCCAGATCGTGCGGCAGGTAATCCGTCCGACGGGCATAGTGGATCCCGACGTAGAGGTTCGACCGACCGAGGGCCAGATAGACGACCTGCTGGGCGAAGTGCAGAAGCGGGTTGCGGCTGGTCAACGAGCGCTGATCACCACACTGACCAAGCGTATGGCCGAGGACCTTAGCGAGTACCTGAAGGACGTCGGGATCAAAGTCAACTACATCCACTCCGATATCCACAGCCTCGATCGGCCGGAGATCCTACGGGACCTTCGGTTGGGTGTGTACGATGTGGTGGTAGGTGTCAATCTGTTACGTGAGGGTTTGGACCTACCAGAGGTGAGTCTGGTGGCGATTCTGGACGCTGACAAGGAGGGGTTTCTGCGCAGCGAGACTTCGCTGGTGCAAACCATCGGGCGAGCTGCCCGTCACGTGGACGGAAAGGTGATCATGTACGCTGACACCATCACCGGCTCCATGCAACGAGCGATTGACGAGACGGTGGAGCGGCGTCGCATCCAGGACGAATACAACCGCAAGCATAACATCACTCCACACACGGTGGCGAAAATGGTGCGGGAGACCGTACGAGCCTACGAGGTGAAGGAGACCAAGTCGCCATACGGCAGGCGACGGGCGGAAGAGATCGGCTCCATGTCCCTGGAGGACTTGCCCGCGGAGATCGCCCGGCTGGAAGCAGAGATGAAGGACCTGGCGAAGCAGATGGAGTTCGAAAAGGCGGCGCGTGTGCGGGACGAGATGATGGAACTCCGCCGGCTGCTGGAGTCCGGCGGCCTACCCTCTGTCGGTGCTCGGGCACGTAAGGCTAGAAAGTAGGGGCGTGCCGAGATACTTACTTGGAGAGCACCGGAGAGCTTCGCTACAGGCGACCGTGATGCAGGACAGGACATAGAGGCGAGCCATGACTATGCGTTTCGGCTGCCAAGCACTGATGCTTTTAAGTCACCATCGACTCCAGCAGCCGAACGTCGAGGCTCCATCGTATGCTCGATGTCCATGCGGAAGCCCCCTCGTGTGCATGGCGCATGATTCCACCTGCCGGTCACGGTGAGCGGGCACACTCCATGCGCTTGTGCACGCTAGCCGTCCGCATCTTCGCGGTTAGGAACAGTCTGTGCGGATATTCCGGGTGGTGAGACTAGCCGGAGTCGGTGACAGGCGAAGACGGCAGCTTCATGCGCTCGCGCGCTCTCCGCACAATCTCGGTGTCATAGGCGTCCAACTCGCCTGCCCGCTCGTGCGCCTCGTCGGCCAGATCCTGGCTACCGCACACACGGTACAGATCACCCAGTAGCGTGATGTAGGCCCGGTTGTCGTTCTCGATCTGGACCGCACGGGCAAACCACGCAGCCGACCTCCGGTACCTGCCCGCCGCAGCGTAGGCGATGGCCAACCGCGCATGCAGGCCTGCATCATCCGGCGATAGCTCCACGGCTTCTGCATAACGGACCAAGGCGTCCTCCGGCCGATCCAGGTCCATCAGCACTTCGCCGACCCAATAGCGGTAGAAGGCGTTCTGAGGATCGATCTCCACGGCCTTCATCCCCGGCTCGAGTGCCTCTTCGGGCCCTTCGGATGTCAGAAGAGCATCCGCCAGCTTGAACCAGATGAACCCGTTGTTGGGCTCAATTTCGAGCGCCTTCTGGAAGCGCAAGATCGCCGCCTTGTGCTGCCCGTAGCGGCGGTAGACCTCGGCCAGCCCGACGTGTGGTGCAGCCTGTCTAGGGTGCTTCTTCAGTGCTTTGCGGTACTGGTCTACGGCCTGTGGGCCTTCGTCGGAGAGGGCATAGCAGTCCGCAAGCGACACGCGGCTTGCAGGGTCGTCCGACTCCTTCCGCACAGCCTTCCGGTAGTGGTCGAGCGCCTCGCTGACGTTGCCCTCCGCAACCGAGCGGTCGCCATCGGCGCGGTGACGGGCCGCTCCGGTCAGTGTCTCTTCGGTTTGCTCTTGTCGCTCTACTTCCATCCCTTCAGCCACTCGGATCGTCGGCACGGCTGTCCGGGTGCTCCAGTATCAGAGTCACCGGGCCGTCGTTAGTTAAGGATACGGCCATTGTGGCGCCGTAGACACCGCGTTTGACCGATATGCCGTGCGATTCGAGCCTTTCGCAGCACAGGTCGAATAGGGTGCGCCCCTGATCGAAACCGGCAGCCTCGGTGTAGCTGGGGCGTCGGCCTTTTCGCGCATCGCCGTACAGCGTGAAGTTGGGAACCACGAGCGCCTCTCCTCCGATGTCCGACAGGGACAGGTTCAGCTTTCCTTCTTCGTCGTCGAAGATGCGCAGTTCCGCCAACTTGCGTGCCATCCAGTCCGCGTCCGGCACGGTATCCGAGCGACAGATGCCGAGAAGCACGACAATGCCCTTGCCGATTCCAGCAACGCGGAAACGATCCACCTCTACACTACCCGACGTAACCCGTTGCACCACCGCTCTCATCCCAGCTTTTTCCCCATCACTCTTCGGATTGCCACGACATCCGAGAAGTTCTCGATCTTGGCCATGATCTCGCGCAGGTGATCCGTGTCACGCACTTCGATGGATAGGTCTATGTATGCCATCTGGTTCTTGTCCGACCTCACGCGCGCGGCGGTGATATTCGTCTTCGCCTCACCGAAGATGTGGCTGACGTCCGCCAACAGACCGATGCGGTTGAGAACGTCTATGTGCAGGTTGACGCCGTAAACGCTAACACCGTCGCTCTCCCACTCGATGGGCTGAACGCGTCCCGGATCCGTCTCGCTAAACTGCTGCGCGTTGGGACATATCACCCGATGAATCACGATCCCGCGCCCCCGTGTCACGTACCCGACAACGCTGTCGCCTGGCAGCGGCTGGCAACAGCGTGCACGCCTGGTCATCACGTTGTCCACGCCGCCAGCGGCAATCCGGATCGGTTGCTCGAAGGTTCGCCCCTCGACGCTGTCGGCGGGCTGAACCTGCTCCTGTGGTAGCAGTGCCTTCAGCCTGATCATCACGGCATTCACCGTGACAAGTCCTGCGCCAACCTTGGCCAGCACCTCTTCTGCGGTGGTAGCATTGAAGTGCGGCGCGATCTCCGTTAGGTTGTCCTCGCCTAGGAACTCCCGTGGGTCCCTTCCGAGGAACTTGATATGCTTCTCCAGCGCATCGCGACCCCGGATCGCATTCTCCTCGATGTCCCTCTTGCGCAGGTAGGCTCGTATCTTGCTTCGCGCAGAGGTCGTCTTTACGAACTGCAACCAGTCGAGGCTCGGCTGCGCCTTCGGGCGTGTCAGCACTTCACAGATGTCGCCGTTCTTCAACTGATAGCTCAGGGGCACGATGCGGGTGTTTACCTTCGCACCTACCAACTGCTCGCCGAGTCGAGTGTGGATTCGATAAGCGAAGTCGATGGGCGTCGAACCAGCCGGTAGGTCAATCACGTCACCCTTCGGAGTGAACACGAACACCTGATCGGTGAAAAGGTCTTCCGATACGTTACGCAGGAAGTCGCTGGATGTCTCGGACTCGCGTGACCAGTCGAAGAGCTGTTGGCGCAGACGCGGGAGACGCTCCGCGGGGGCTTCCGCACCCTCCTTATAGGCCCAATGCGCGGCCACGCCGAACTCGGCCAAGCGGTGCATCTCGCGCGTGCGTATCTGAATCTCTAGCGGCTCACCGTTGGGTCCTACCACCTTCGTGTGTAGTGAGCGGTAGAGGTTCGGCTTGGGCTTCGCGATGTAGTCGTAGAACATGCCCGGAATCGGCTTCCACATCTCGTGCACGATGCCGAGCGCATGGTAGCACTCCGACTCCTTGTCGACAATGATACGTATTGCCAGCAGGTCGTACACTTGGTCGAAGGTAAGGCCCTGCTTCACGATCTTACTATAGATGCTATAGATGTGCTTGGGCCGCCCAGTCACCTCGGCAGCTATGCCCGCTCGTTCTAGGTGCTCTTTCAGTGCCACCATCGCTTCGAGCAGCTCTTCTTCGCGTTCCGCTCGTGTTTTATCAATCAGCTTGGCTATGCGCCCATACTCCTCGGGCTCGAGTTCCCGGAATGCCAGGTCCTCCAACTGCCACTTGATCTGCCAGATGCCGAGCCGGGCCGCTAGCGGTGCATATACGTGCATCGTCTCCGTGGCTATGCGCTTGCGCTTGATGTCGGTGAGGGCGTCGATCGTGCGCATGTTATGCAGGCGGTCCGCCAGCTTGATGACCATCACTCTCAGGTCCGATGCCATCGCCAGCAGCACTTTGCGAAGGCTCTCCGCGGCTCGGCGAATCTCCTCCTGCTTCTTCGCAGCAGGCCCCAGTGGCTCATTGCGATGCGCGAACCGCAGCTTGGTCACACCTTGCACCAGTTTCGCAACCGAGGGCCCGAACTGCTGCTCGATCAGTTCCATCGTGGCGTCCTCTGGGCAGTCTTCCAGGGTGTCATGCAAGAGCCCCGCGATAACCGTCTCGGGGTCCAGTTCCAACTCGGCCAGAATCTGGGCCACGGCGAGTGGGTGTGTTATATAGGGGTCACCGCTGTCACGTACCTGGCCGCTGTGGCAGCGCTCGGCGAAGTAGTAGGCCTTCCTGATCAGCGCGGCCTGCGGTTGGACGTAATGCTCTGCAACCGTCTCCAGAATCTTCTGAAGCGGCTCTGGGTCCTCCCATTCCTGGCTCAATTGCTGACTGGAACCTGAGCTCAAGGTGACAACACGCTCGATTCAGAATGGCTGTCGAGGCGGATATCCACCGTGCTTTCCCCTGGTCTTCGGATGTCCCGAACGAACCAGCGAAGACGGCGTCGCCCTTGCCACGAATCGTAGGTAGGCTCGAACATCATCTCCACTTCCTCGCCAGGCTCGAACTCGCCGAGGCGCTCGCCCAGGCCGAATGCCATGCCGAAGATGGGGTTAGTGCCCTCGCCCCGCAGCGTCACGCGGGGGTGCAGCGGGTTGCGAGTCGGCTCTACCTTAAGCAACGTTACCTTACGTCCGAGAAGCAGCGGCTCCGGGTTACCCAGGCCGAATGGCCGGAAATCTTCTAGGTCCTCGACGAACCGCTCCGTCACCTCCTGCGGCGTGACTTCGGCATCGGCGACTTGCTCTGGTATCAGGTCCTCATCGGTCAGGTGACGGTCGGCGTGCTCCGAGAGGGCGCGCCGCACCTCCTCTAGGCGCTCGGCCTCGAAGGAGAATCCCGCAGCCATCGTATGCCCACCGTAGGTGAGGAACAGGTCTCCGAGTTCCGACAAGGCTTCGAACATGTCGTAGCGAGGGATGCTGCGCGCTGAGCCCCGCACGATTCCGTCCACCCTAGTGCCCACGAGCGTCGGTCGCCAGTAGGTGTCCACAAGCTTGGATGCCACAATCCCCACCACGCCCGCGTTCCAGCCCTCGTTGGCGACTAACAACAGCTTGTGGCGGGCCAAGCCTTGGCTCTCTACCAAGTGACATGCCTCCTCGAAGATACGCTGCTGTTCGCGCTGCCGCTCGCGGTTGTGCCGGTCCAGCCGTTTCGCTATCTCGTTCGCCTCTTTGACGTCTTCGGTCAGCAGCAGCCGAAGTGCGTCCGTCGCGTCATCCATCCGCCCCGCCGCATTCAGCCGCGGCCCGATCACGAAGCCGACGTCGCGTGCCGTCATCTCTTCGGACGTGCGCGCGAGCCCCGCCACCTCCATCAGCGCCCGAAGGCCTAGCTTCTTCGATTCCGCGATCCGCGCGATCCCGTGCCTCGCGAGCACACGGTTCTCGCCCAGCAGAGGCACGATGTCGCACACGGTGCCTAACGCAGCGAAATCCAGGTAAGCCCTGTCGAACGCCTCAGGCGGGTAACCCAACTCCGCCACTAGAGCCCGCGCCACCTTGAACGTAACCCCGACACCGGCGAGGTACTGGAACGGATATTGGCTCCCCGGCAGAAGGGGATTTACCACAGCCTCCGCCTTGGGCACCCGAGCGCCGGGCTCATGGTGGTCGGTCACTACTACCCGCATGCCCAGCTCGTGAGCATACTCCACAACCTCCACAGCCGAGATACCGCAGTCGCAAGTGAGGATCAGCGACGCTCCCAGTTCCTTCGCTCGCTCTACCCCCGCACGATGGAAGCCGTAGCCGTCCTTCTGCCGATGAGGAAGATGGGGTTCCACCACACCCCCGAGCCGACGCAGGCAACGTGTCCAGATCGCCGCAGAGGTGATTCCGTCCACGTCGTAGTCTCCGTGGACGAAGATCGTCTCTTTGTTCTCGAGTGCCGAGGCGATCTGCCTCACCGCCTCGCCGCAGTCGGGCAGGAGCATCGGGTCGTGAAGGTCCGACATCTGAGGCGAGAGGAACGCCTGCGCCTGCTCCGGATTTCTGATGCCCCTGTTCACCAAGAGCCTTGCCGTCAGTTCTGAAAGGTCGAGGCTATCCGATAGGTTCCGCACCGCCCCCGCATCCGCTTCCTCCACTCTCCATCTCACCATGCTCCCACCATTCGTCAGATAGCCTCTCTACCCTGCGAGTAGTGTGCGTACGTCCGGCTCCGCTGGGGTATTCTTTCGGGTCGATATGGCGACGATCCACCCCCTCAAAGCACTTCGCCCGCCCGTCGAGATGGTTGCCCAAGTGGCTGCTCCCCCGTACGACGTCGTGAACGAAGCCGAAGCCCGTGCCTTCGCAGCCGGAAAACCATTCTGCTTCCTCCGCATCTCACGCGCCGAAGTGGACTTTCCACCCGGCGTAGACCCCTATTCGCCCGCCATCTACGACAAAGCAGCAGAGAACCTGGCCGAGTTCAAACGGCAGGGCGTCTTGGTGCCCGACCAGTCCGCTGCTATTTATGTGTATCGCCAGCGAATGGGTGAGCATACGCAGGCCGGTGTGGTGGCACTCTGCTCGGTGGACGAGTACGACGATGATCGCATCAAGAAGCACGAGAAAACCAGGCAGGACAAGGAAGACGACCGCACTCGGCACATCGTGCGTACCCGGTGCCAGACGGGTCCGGTGTTCCTCACCTACCGGGACAGGCCCCGCATCACCGAGCTGATGGAAACGGTCATGCAGCGTGAGGTGCTCTACGACTTCGACGACGATCGCGCAGTTCGCCACACTGTCTGGCGCGTGGACGAGAGCGACCCGATCTGCACCGAGATCCGCAGGGAGTTCGAGCAGGTGCCCGCGCTCTACATAGCCGATGGGCACCATCGCGCGAAGAGCGCTTCGCGGGCTCGGGATGAGCTGAGGGCCGCGAACCCAAATCACACCGGCGACGAGCCTTACAATCGCTTTCTCGGCGTTATGTTCCCTGCAGGGCAGCTTCAGATACTGCCGTACAATCGCGTGGTGCTAAAGGCTCCGCCCGGCGACGTGATGGCGAAAGTGCGCGAGCGCTTCGAGGTCGAAGAACTGCCGCGGCCGACGCCGCCTCCTCGCGGCAGTGTGACACTCTACTTCGCCGGCCACTGGTATGGCATTCGACCGAAGAGTGCACCGCCGGACGACCCGATCGAGAGCCTGGACGTGAGCATCGTTCAGCGCGAACTGCTCGAGCCCGTTTTCGGAATCGGAGACCCTCGGACAGACAAAAACATCGAGTTCGTGGGGGGCATTCGCGATGCTTCCGAGTTGCAGGCGAAGGCAGACGCTGGCGGAGGCGCCGCGCTCCTGCTTCACCCGACCCGTATCGAGGATGTGCTTCGTGTGTCGGACGCCGGTGGCGTAATGCCGCCGAAGTCCACGTGGTTCGAGCCGAAGCTTCGCTCCGGCATGTTCGTGAATCCAATCTGATCGTACACAGTTCGTACATAGTGGCGGGCAATGACCGCCCGCGACCAAAGGAGGAAGAACACAATGAAAGTGTTGGTTGCCGACAAGTTCGAGCAGTCCGGACTGGATGCTCTGACCGCCAGCGGCTTTGACGTTGTGAGTGATCCGAGCCTCAAAGAGGAGGCGCTGGTCGCAGCGATCCGGGAGCACCGACCCGACGTGCTCGTCGTTCGCTCGACCGTCGTGACCGAGGAGATGCTACGGGATTCGTCCCTGTCCCTCGTCGTGCGCGCAGGTGCAGGCTACAACACGATAGACGTGGAGGCCGCGTCCCGCAGCGGAATCTATGTGTCTAACTGCCCCGGGAAAAACTCTGTCGCAGTCGCGGAGTTAGCTTTCGGCCTTATACTCGCCCTCGACCGCCGCATTCCTGACAACGTCATCCAGTTCCGGGAAGGGAAGTGGAACAAGAAAGAGTTCTCCAAGGCTCGCGGCCTCTACGGCCGGACGCTCGGGGTGCTCGGATTGGGCAACATCGGCCAGGAAGTAGTGCACCGCGGAAAGGCCTTCGGTATGAAGGTGGTCGGATGGTCTCGATGGATCACTCCCGAGATTGCCGACGACATGGGCGTCGGTTACAGACCCACGATCGAAGAAGTTGCCGAAGATAGCGATGTGCTGACGATCCACCTTGCGCTCACCCCGGAGACGCAGGGAATCATCGGAGAGCAGGTTCTGTCTCGGCTGAAGCCAGGCACGATCCTAGTCAATACCTCGCGGGCGAAGGTCGTTGACCAAAAGGCGCTGCTGAAGTACGCCAAGGAGCGCAATCTGCGTATCGGGCTCGATGTGTTCGACGAAGAGCCTTCGGTCGCCGAGGGCGAGGTAAACAGCGAGCTGATGACAATGCCCAATGTGTATGTCACCCATCACATCGGCGCCTCTACGGATCAGGCTCAAGAGGCAGTCGCCGAAGAGACTGTACGTATCATCCGCGAATTCGCGCGCTCGGGACAGCCGCCGAACGCGGTCAACATCCGCTCCGAGTCGCCTGCAAGCCACCTCATTGCGGTGCGGCATCGCGACCGCGTGGGGGTCATTGCTCACGTACTAGGCGAACTGCAAAAGGCATCCATCAACGTGCAAGAGATGGAGAACATCGTGTTGGAGGAAGCCGGCGGCGCAATCTGCTATCTCAGTGTCACGACAAAGCCGCCCTCGGAGGTCTTGGACCGAATCCGCTATGGCAACGAGAACATCCTAAGTCTCGTTGTCCGCGAGCTCTGAGTCACTCGAGGAGGCTAAATCGCTCGAGAATGCTCGGGATGGCAGGGTAGGGACCTGTCGGGTCGCTGCCATGTCGTCCCGAGCTTGGCGAGGGAGCCCTTTCCGTCAACGGCCCGCTTGGAGGATTCGATGCCCCCACCGCAAGCGGCGGATGTTCCATCCCCCACGCACCGGCGGTCAACCTCTGGGTTGCCAATATGCAAGGGATCGAAGGCGCGACGGGCTCTGGCAGCCCCCGTCCCTGATGCCACAAGGATGGATGGAACTGTTCCTCGTAACAGTGGCTGTTCCTTACCCACACTGCTGTCACGTCGCAGATGCAGTGGGCGCACGAAGTCCTCTTCGACGACGTCACGTATCTGGCAACTGCGAGATGCCTTGGTGAGCGAAGGTGGCATTCCGTCGGACAGTATGGAGGTAGCCGTGGCTCCGGCGCCTCGCCGGTTCCGATACTCATCGCCGGGACGGCGATGCCACGGTTCCAAGCTCATCGCCGGGACGGCGATGCCACGGTTCCAAGCTCATCGCCGGGATGGGGATGCCACGGTTCCAAGCTCATCGCCGGGACG
>JABRVX010000068.1 GCA_039961735.1 Fimbriimonadia bacterium | reverse complement strand
AACGCGGAAGTCCTCGAGTACTGGCGGAACAAGCCGTGAGCTGCGACTACTCCAACAGCCGATAGGGCTCCTGAAGGTAGTCGCGGACGACGTTCATGAACCGTGCCCTCACCGCGCCGTCCAGCGTGCGGTGGTCGAAGGAGCCTGTTAGGTTCATCCGCCAGCGCGGCGTAAGCTACTCTGGAACCTAGTAACATTACGGGGAGACAGGGGGGCGAGCTGATACAGTGCCGCCAGGAGATGGTGAGATGGATCGCGGACATTTCTCGCTTGCTGTCCTAGTGACCGGTCCTTCTGGCGCTCGCTATCCCGTGCCCAGCGCAACCCTGGAACGTCCATATCTTTGGTGACGGTCAGGTCGGAGGCCTTTATTGGGAGCCGACCCTGGGGTTGGAGATGTGCGAGTTCCAGTTTGTCGCAGAGGGGGTGCCCTGGATACCGCTCGGGTGCGACGTGGAGTACGAGTGGAGGTTCAGTGGCTGCGGGGCGGAGCCTTCGAGCAGCGCTGAACCCAGTCCGCTCGTCCGGTTCACCGAGCCTGGGGTATGTAGCGTCTCGGTAACTGTGCGTGCGCTTGAGGGCCCGAACTGCCAGCCGGGCGAGGGGTCAGCAAGCGGTAGGTACTACGTGATTGGCGGTCCATTCGACGTGGAGCTTGACTTCCATCTTAGGGGATGGAAGCACGACTTCGGGCTGGAGACTCAGCCTTGGTACCTCGCGTACTGGGGCGTAGACCCTGCCCAGCCCTCCTGGCCCGCGCACCTGCAGCCCCCGGTCTGCGCACGGATCACGGCTCGATACCAACAGCCCCAGGGCGATAACTTCAAGACGACCTACGAGTGGACGTATCCGAGCGGGCTGCTATTCATGATGAACAGCGAGCAGAATGAAACTGAAGACGCGCGCACGGCTGAGTTCTACGCCCGTGGTCCCTCGCAACTGGGGGAGATAGTGGTCACCCTCCACTACTCGCTGTGGCTGCTGCAGGATGGTGTGTGGACCTTTGCCGGGACCATTGAGGACGATACGAGCGGTTTGCACGTAGCAGGCTCGAACTATCGCAGGTTCACGTCGCACATGCCTGCCAGCACGCGCTTGGTCGAGGTGAGCTTACTTCGGTGCTCTCCCCCTCCCCCCAGAGGACGGCCCCCGTGGGACGTAGAGCAGGAATACTTGTACCGTGTTTACGACCACCTGAACTACAGGATGCCAGACACCTGGGTGAATGAACGCTTTCCCAACGGCATTCCTGCGGGATTCAAGGTCAACGCAGTGAAGGACTACTGGTGGACGAGGTATCTCGGAGGCGATTGGTCCAGTTCCCCGATCGGGCACTTCCACATAGACGACACTCTGGGCGCCCGATCGTACGAATGGATTCCTTATCCCAGCAACCCGCCTCTGTTCGGGGGCCCAATTCTTCAGGAGTACTGGGCGGGATCGAAGGCTGTGGAACACGACTTCCCCGGCGGATGCCGGGTGGGAGTGCGCGAGATGTGGTTCTGGACGGACAAGATCGAGCACTCGCCTGCCGACTGGCCATAGGTGATAGGAGGTTCGGGATGTTGCGTATCGTTTTGCCGCTTCTAGTCTTCTGCTTGCAGTGCCCTGGGCAGTACTCGCTCCCCCAGTTAGCGGAGGCCGATGCCATCTTGGTAGGCCGAGTGGCTTCCGTACCTGCGGAGGCCGTGCGCGTCCCGCTGCGTGAAGGGAAGGATTCGGTGCCTCACACGGACCTGGCGATGGGAATCTACGAGGTCGAGGTGCTGCAGACGATCAAGGGCGTCGCTGCCGGCCGGCTCAAGGTGATGGCAGCTTGCTCCGACCCGAAGCAGATCGAGCATCGCGGTGCGGCCAGTGAGGCCTACCTGGGGATGTTGCCTCCTGGAGAGAGGATGCTATTGCTCCTGCGGAGTGCACGAGACGGCCTCATCCTTCGCGCTCCGTCGCTGGAGGGGGGAGAGTACTTCGACGCGCCTCCAGGGGTGGAGTACTCCGTGCTGGATTTCTGGCAGTGCCAGCGGCTCTACGTCGTCCCCGATTCCGCACCGGAGCGATTCCCGCTGAAAGGGGACTACGTTGCTCGGGACGTGGCTCGCGTGCTCGCGCGTTCGACCGCAGTGAAGCCCGATGCCCGCGCTCGGATTACCGCGCAGTTCGGGTTCGACCGGCTCGTTCTCTGGCCTCCTGCTGCGCAGTTGACGAGGGTACCTAAGGTGCCGCTGCCGGAGGACAGGGACCCGGACGCGCCCTACCGGGCGCTGCTCGGCCCCGATCCGTATCGGTTCTACGTAGAGGAGATTGCCCCGGTGCTCCCGCCGGTTACCGGCGACACCTCGCCGCTGGAGATGGTGTCCCGTTGGTGCGTGGCCGGCTCGTGGGGCGACCCGCATGCGGCGAAGCGCATCGTGGATGCGGCACTCGAGCTCGACCCTAAGAATGCCGATCCCGCTCTCGCGAGCGCACTGGCCGGCGCAGTGAGCGGGCTGTTCCAGTACCCCAACGGGGAGGAAAACGCTGCTCGAGCCATACGGTCACCTCTCTCGGAGGTTGTTCTTGCGGCACTTCCGTCGCTTCACGGGGTACCCGGTCCCGTCAGACCGAAGTATGCTGACCACGTGAAAGCACTTCTCGATCATCCCGATCCGGAAGTGGTTCGAGGAGCGATGGTAGCGCTAGCAGCCATGTACGACGAGCGCGACAAGCAACCGAATGTCGGTGCGATGGGCGACACGTCCTTTGCCCCGGGATCACGCAACGCCGAGCTGCTGGAGTATTGGCGGAACAAGCAGTAATGACTACCTATTCCAGCAGTCGGTAGGGGCTCTCGAGGTAGTCGCGGACGACGTTCATGAACCGTGCCCCCACCGCGCCGTCCAGCGTGCGGTGGTCGAACGAACCTGTTAGGTTCATCCGCCAGCGAGGGGCGATGGAATCGTCCGGCAGCACGACAGGCACACGGCGGGCCGTGCTCACCGCGACGATCGCGCCGTTGGGTGTGTTGAGAATGGCGGTGAAGTTGTCCACACTCAGCATGCCCATGTTGCTGATGCTGAAGGTGCTACCGGTCAGCTCGTCGGGCTGCACCTTGCCGTCGCGAGTGCGACCGGCCAGGTCCTTCGCCTCGCGCGAGATGGCGCGCAGGCTCTTCGCCTCGCAGCCCTTCAACACCGGAACGAGCAGGCCCTCGTCCGTGGCCACCGCCATCCCGATGTTCACGCTATCACCGATGACCCACTCGCCGTCCACGAAGTTGGAGTTCACCTCGGGCATCTCCCGGAGGGCCAGCGCGCAGGCCTTCATCACGAAGTCGTTGACGGAGATCTTCACCTCCGCGTGGGAGTTGATCTTCTCGCGCAGCGCGAACAGCTCCTCGACATCCACCTCGACCGTAACGTAGAAGTGCGGCGCATCGCGTTTGGCCTGCTGCGTCCGCTCGGCGATGATCTGCCGCAACCGCGACAGCTTGCGCACGCCGCCGGCGGGATTCGCGACTGCGGCGACGGGTCGCTCGGTCGTGAATGCCCTCACGTCTCGCTCCACGATACGTCCGCCCGGGCCCGTGCCAGTCACTCGGCTCAGGTCGATTCCCTCTGCTTCCGCGATCTTCTTGGCGAGCGGGGAGGCCTTCACGCGATCCCCGGTCGCGGGTGACGATACAGGCTCGGTCTTTTCTGGAGCCTTAGCAGGCGCTGCCTCAGCGGGCGCACCGTTCGAGGGGGCCGCAGCAGACCAGTCCGAAGGCAGCGTCTCCCCTTCCTGCAGGATCGCGGCGATGCGAGTGCCCACCGGTACGGTCTCGTCTGGCTTCACCAGCACGCCCGCCAGAACTCCAGTGCCCGGCGAAGTAAGCTCCACAACTGCCTTATCCGTCTGGATGTTGGCTATCACCTCGTCGGTGGCTACCTTCTCTCCCTCTTTCTTCAGCCACTCGACCAGCGTGCCCTCTTCCATGCCGTCGCCCATCTTGGGCATGATGACGTCAATCATCCGCCTTTACACTCCATGCGCGAGAATAACCGCCTCGGCGATCTGCCGCATCGTTTTTCTCGTGTTCATGCTCTGAACCTGAATGCGCCGGTAGGCGTCTGCCTCGCTTAGATTGTGCACCCGCATCAGAATGCCCTTTGCCCGGTCTACTAGCTTGCGCGTCTCGAGACGGTCTTCGAGGTCCGCGACCTCTTCCTTCAGAGCCTGCTCCTGGTCATAGCGCGCTCGGGCGACCTCGATGGCGGGGGGAATCTCCTCTGCGCTGAAGGGCTTTACCAGGTAGGCGAACGCTCCCACGCTTTTCGCCCGCTCCACTAGCTCGCGATCGGCGTAGGCGGTGAGCAGGACGCATGGGGCGATCTCCTCCTCGTAAATGCGCTCCATCGCCTCGATGCCGTCCAAGGCAGGCATCTTGACGTCCAGGATGCAGAGGTCCGGATGATGCGTGCGGGCAAGCTCCACCGCCTGCGCACCATCGCCAGCCTCGGCGATAACGGTGTAGCCCTGCGACTCCAGCGTCTGCCGCAGGTCCATGCGTATGATGGGTTCGTCGTCGGCGATAAGAATGCGCAAGCCGTCCATGGTGGCGGGGATTCTACCCGTGGGTCGGCTATACTTGGGCCGCAATGGAACCTGCGCCTCAGAGCCCGGGAGCGCCCTTCGCCCGCGCAGCGCTGTTGCTCCTGGGTTTTGTCCTGCTCCAGTGGCTCACCCCGATGGCCCGGGTTCCCGTGGCATGGCTGCCGCTTCTCAACGTGTTCTCCACGCTGCTCTTCCTCGGCATCCCGCTCGCCTTCGTGTACCAGGCTGCGAGAGTGAGGTTGTCCGGCAAGGAGACGGTGCTGCTGCTGCTTTGTTTCTTCGTTGTGTTCGTGGGAGCGGGCCTGCTCTTCCGGCAGGTGAAGGGGCCAATCGCTGGGGTGCTGCATGGCGTGGGGCAGGGGGCGCTGCTTGCCACAGCGGGTTCGGCGGGCATGTTGGTGGCGCGCGCCGTAAAGGAACCCAACATGCTGGTGCCCATCGCGCCGGTGCTTGCTATGGTGGACATCGCCACGGTTCTCTCGCCGGTGGGCATAGCCAAGCAGGTGATAGAGAAGGCGCCCGAGGTGTTCGAGAAGGTGGCGGTGAAGGTGCCCAGTGTCGGCAGCGCGATGCCGCTAGCGTTCATGGGTCCTGCCGACGTACTATTCCTTGCGATGTTCTTCGCAGTACTGCACAGAGCGGGCTTCCACGCGAAGACTACGCTGTTGTGGCTGATCCCCACACTAGTCGGTTACATGCTATTCGTGCTACTGCTCGGCGGTGTTAGCGTGGGTGGCTTTCGGCTGAACGGCCTGCCTGCACTAGTGCCAATCGCGGCGGTCATCCTGATCGTCAATCGAGGTTGCTTCACCCTGTCGCCGTCGGAGAAGCGAATGACATGGGCTTTGATAGGTATCACCGCACTGGTCACTGCGGCACTCCTAATTCTGCCGGGTCGCAGCGCGCAGTAGCTCGACGAACTGCTAAGCCGATACCGTCAAGGACGGTGCAGGTGGCAGCCTTTCGTGGGTACCGAACCGGCGCGGAACTGGCGCGGCACCGCCTCCGGACAGTATGCCGTCGCGGGGCGCTTGCTGTCCGCGCAGACGAGTACCGTCACCATCCTATCGCTGGCACCCGCGGCAGCTTTCGGCAGCGTGGCAATCACTCCCGGCGGAGCAGTCAGGAAGTGCGGAGAATCGATCGCGCGCCGGTATGCGGCCAGCACGATCGGGTCGTTCGTGACGCTGTAATCATTGAAAGCCCGATGTGGGACCGCGTCCATGTTGTTCCCATTGAAGTAGTTGATGGCCTTCACGCGCGTGTACTTCGTGGCGAGCGCCCTGTACAGTGTAATGATGCGATTCTGCGCGAACTCCGACACGGGTGTAGCCATCGTCGCCGAACGATGCGTCACCCCATATTCGCATATCATGATAGGTTTGCACGCAGAATACCGATCGTACACGTATCGCAGTAGGTCCAGAGGGCTGATATGCCCCGCTGGTTTGCTGCGGTCGTTGTTGTTATGAGTAACGTTGTACAGATTGACACCCACCCAATCCACTGCGTCGTCACCCGGGTAGTAGGATGGTATGTTGGAGGTGGGTGTGGCATAGGGGCACCACACCATCGCTACGTTCGGCGCCCTCTCTCTCATCACGCGAGCGACCAGACGAAACTTCTCAACGTACAACTTGGGGTTGCCGTGGTAGCGGACCCAGTTCCCGTTCATCTCGGACGCGAAACGCAAGAACACCTTCGCCTCGGACATGCGCAGCGTGTCCGCCAAATTCCGCAAGTACTCGTCGTCTCGGACCTTGTCTAGACCTTGATTCGGCTCGAGCGCGATGTGCACGAATTTCCCCTTGTCCCGGAGGTAGCACACCCAGTCGAGTGGCAGCGGCCCCCCGTAGCCCATGTAGAAGAAGTACATCGCGTGCGGCTTGCCGACCACCTCCTCGAAACCCGTCGGACACTGACGCGTGCGGCCGTTCTGGTCCACGTACGGCCTGTCGAGGGTCAGGTCGAAATCAATGAAGGCCCCGAGATAGCAACCGGATGCCGGTTCGAACTTGGCTAAGACTGCGCCCCCCACCTTGGTCGCCGACGGGTCGTTGGTGCTCCATGTGACACCCGTAAGCACCAAAGACAACGCCACAGCCACCACCAGCATCCCTGCCTTCGACCCTCCGAGCCAAGAGCGCATCGAACCGACATCCTCCTTGAAAGACAGACGGACGCGGCCCCGAGCGTGGCTCGGACCGCTATGTACGATATACCACGCTTCGGCCCCGGCCACTAGGAATCCCCGCTCCTAAGCCGAACTTTCTTCGGACCTCGCGGCAGGAGGAGCAGCCATGACCCAGCAACTCAACGAGCCTACCGTCCAGTCCGTCCGAGATATGGCCTACGCTTTTCAGAAGAGCCGCGTGCTCCTCTCGGCATTCGAGCTGGGACTCTTCTCGGCGCTCGGCGACGAAGACCTGGCCGCCGAGGAAGTGGCCATGCGTGCCGGTGCGGATGCGGGAGCCGTGGCGCGCCTGCTGAATGCCCAGGTCGCATTGGGCCTCGTTCGCAAGTCGGAGGGCCGGTTCTCCAACACACCGTTCGCTTCGGAGCATCTGGTCGAGGGCAAGCCGGGCTACATGGCAGGGCTGATGCACGGCGCGAACCAGTGGCACACCTGGTCCACCCTTACCGAAGTCGTGAGGACGGGCAAGAGCATGGTGCCACACCACGTGGCGGATCGCGGCGTCGAGTGGCTTCGCGCCTTTATCGCGGCCATGCACTGGCGCGGCGTGCCACAAGCGCCCGAGACGCTGGCACCGGTAGACCTGCGGGGCGTGAAGCGCATCCTAGACGTGGGCGGGGGCTCGGGCGCTTACTGCATGGAGATGGTGCGGCGCGAGCCGGGTGCGCAAGCCGTGGTGTTCGACCTGCCGGAGGTGGTCGGCCTCACCCAAGAATACGTCGCGGCGGCGGGCCTGACGGACCGGGTCACCACGCAGCCGGGCGACTACACGCGCGAAGACCTGGGCCGGGACTACGACCTGGTCTTCCTTTGCGCCATCGTACACAGCAATTCGTATCAGGCCAACCGCTCGCTCGTCGCCAAGTGCGCGCGCGCCCTGTCGCCCGGCGGGCGGCTGGTGATCGTGGACTACGTGATGAGCGAAGACCGCACCCAGCCGCCCGAGGGCGCCATGTTCTCCATCAACATGCTGCTGGGTACCGAAGGCGGGGACAACTACACGGAGACGGAAATGCGCGAGTGGCTCCGAGACGCCGGCCTGGAGTTCGTTTCCCGCACCGACCTCCCCTTCGGCACATCCGTCTTGATTGCCCGCAAGCCCTGATCTGGCCTCCCGCCCTTCTCACGGTCCATGGACCAAGGGATTCGCGAGCTGGTGTTCGGAGCACACCGCCGACACTCCGCGTAGTGAACAGGTGCACATGCTCGGCGCTCTCTGCGGACCTCTGCGTTCTCAGCGTGAGTTCTCGACCCCGCACCGCTCTCCACGCCACATGCGGCGGTGGTTCGCCACACCCCGACTAGGCCTGTCACGTAGAGTTCGAGGTATCGCCGATCGCAGATAGGTACCGAGCCACCCACCGCGCCGCCCCTTCATTCAACCCCTCTCCGCTGAGGGAGGGATGTCACTTCTTCACTCGCCGCCGTTTGGGCTCGGGGGCGGGCTCGGGGACGGTGGCCGGACGTGCGCGAAGGCGGGCCCACTCCCGCAGAGCCGCTATGTCCTCCTGCATCATCCGAGACAGCGGTACCAGATGACCGGCCTCCTCGATCATGTCCTGAGTCGTCAGCTCGCGGTCGGCGTTGAACGCGGCGAACAACCCCGATACCACCACCTGCTCGATCTCCGCGCCGCTGAAGCCCTCGGTCGCTTTCACCAGCTTCTCTAGGTTGAACTTGCTCGGGTTGCGACCTCGCTTCGCCAGATGAATCCGGAATATCTCCTCTCGCTCCGCCGGCGTCGGCAGGTCCACGAAGAAGATCTCGTCGAAGCGGCCCTTGCGAAGCAGCTCGGGTGGCAGTTGCGTCACGTCGTTCGCGGTCGCAACGAGGAACACCGGCGCGGTCTTCTCCTGCATCCATGCAAGGAATGTGGCAAACACGCGCGCCGTGGTGCCCGAATCGGAGAACGACGAGCTTTGCACTCCCGCGAACCCCTTCTCCAGCTCGTCGGTCCACAGCACGCAGGGCGCCACGGACTCGGCCACGCGGATTGCCTTGCGCATGTTCTCTTCCGACGAGCCGACGATGCCGCTGAAGATCTTGCCCACGTCCATTCGCAACAGCGGCAGGCCCCAGTGTGCCGCGATGGACTTGGCTATGAGGCTCTTTCCGCACCCCTGTACTCCCAGGATCAGCATGCCCTTCGGGGCGGGCAGCCCGAACGCCTTCGCCTTCTCCGAGAAGGCCACTGTCCGACGCGACAGCCACGCCTTCACCGCGTTCAGACCTCCCACGTCCTTCATCTCCACTTGCGACGGGTAGTACTCGAGGATGCCCGACTTGCGGATGAGCTGCTTCTTCTGCGTGAGCACGGCCTCCACGTCCGGCCGCTTTTTTTCGACGAGGGAGCGTGCAAGCACGTCTTCAATCTCGGAGATAGTGAGGCCCTGGCAAGCAGCGATCAGCTTCTCCCGGTCGCCCGGCGAGATGTCGGTCTGAACTCCCGGTCTGCCTGCGGCATCCTTCAGCCGGTCGTCCACCAGTCGCGCGATCTCGGCGGCGTCCGGGAGGGGGAACTCCACGACCGTGATGTCCTTTTCCAGCTCTGCGGGCAGCTTCAGAATGGGGCTGAGGATCACCACCGTCTGTGACTTCTGCCTCAGCTTCGGCCCGAGGTCACGCAGGAGGCGGATTACCCGTTGATCGCTCATGTACGGGTGAAAATCGCGCAACACGAACACGGCTTTCTCCGGCCCGTGGTGAACGCCCGCCAGCGCCTCGATCTCCAACGGTAGGCCCGACTTTTGCTCGGCTGCGGCTCCCGTCAGCGGCGGCTCCATGCCTTTGGTGAGCGACCAGACGTGCACGTTGCGGCCTAGCGTGTGCGCCACCACGCGCAGCGCCTCCAGCACGCGCCGCTCCTCCCACGACTGGACGTAGAGAACCGAGTACTTCGCTCGGATCAGGACTTCGAGTTCGGCGATCGGGCTATCCGGCAAGGGCCACCTCCGCGCCCTCGGTTCGCCCCAGGGGGGCCGGCTTCCTGTCGGGTACCATCCGGGCATGGACGCGGAGCGGATGACGGTCCCGAAGTTCCGGTCGCTGAAAGGCAAGCGGAAGCCGGTGTGCCTGACCGCGTACGACGAACCCACCGGTCGGCTGGCCGACGAGGCCGGGGTGGACCTGATCCTCGTGGGCGACTCTCTCGGCAATGTGGTGCTCGGTTACGAGAACACGCTTCCGGTCACGATGGAGGAGATGGAGCACCACGTCCGCGCCACTCGCCGTGGGGTAACTCGGGCGCTACTGGTAGCGGATATGCCCTTCGGAAGCTTCCAGGCCTCGGTGGATCACACAGTGGAGTGTGCGTGCCGACTGGTGAAGGCGGGTGCCGAGGCGGTGAAGCTGGAGGGCGGGTCCAGCGTGGAGAAGTCCATCCGTCGGCTAACCGAGGTCGGCGTGCCAGTGATGGGGCACGTGGGTATGACGCCACAATCGGTCCACTCGTTCGGAGGCTTTCGCGTGCAGGGGCGCGGCGAGCAAGCAGAGATGCTGATGCGAGAGGCGATGCGAGTGCAGGAAGCGGGGGCGTTCTCCGTGGTGTTGGAGATGGTGCCGGCGGACGTCGCAGAGCGGATTACCGCCAAGCTCTCGATTCCCACCATCGGCATAGGCGCAGGACCGGGCTGTGACGGGCAGATCCAAGTGTTTCACGACATTCTGAATCTGGGAAGATTTCACCCGAAACATGCACGCGTGTTCGCCGACGCCGCACAGACGATCACCGAGGGCATTCGCACTTACGCCGAACAGGTGCGCGAGGGAACGTTCCCATCCTCGGAGGAGTCATTCCAATAGGCCCGCTGTCCCGAAGGAGACACCCATGCCCGCAGAAGACGTACATGCCGTGAAGATGGTCCGCCGAGAGCTAAACCGGCGCAAGATCGACTCGTCGCTGGTGGATGTTCGCGTGTCCCACGGAGTGGTGTATCTGCGAGGGCAGGTGAAGCCCATCCGTGGCGGGGCCGAGGACCTGCACGCAGAGATCGATCACGTAGTCCGCGCCCTTCGCACCCGCCCCGAGTTCCGCGACGTGATCATCGATCTGATCTTCAGGACGTAGCACGGGAAAGGCCACAGCCTTGGCAGTTGCATGCCGTGCCGAGGCGAACGGCAGAGGAGCAGTAGCCCGTCTTGCTTCGACGGGCTCAGCATGACGAATAGGCACGTCCGTTGCCTACACCGACCCGATACGAGAGTGCTGGGAGATGTGCCGTATTAGCTTGCGACCATCGTGGTAGGCAAGCGGCACGCGCGCTTCGAACAGACTCCGTGTTCGCTCCAAGACCGCCCCGCCGACCAGTGACTGGTGTCGTATCTGCACCGTATCGAGTTCAGAAATGTCTCCCCACCGCCCGTGGCCGCGCTGCCTCGAAGTACGTAGGGTCGCGGGTCGGCTGCTCGCTACCTCAGCGGACCTGCTCTACACTCGGCCGCGCACTGGAGGGAGCTTGAACGCGCCCTCAGGAATGTTCGGGTCCTTGGTGACTTTCACATCCCAGATGAGCACCCAACTCGCACTTTCCACGGGCCCCATGTCCTGTGGAGTCTTGCTCTTCAACGACATCCTGCGCATGAACCCATCGGCTCCGATGAACACCTCCACCTGAAAGCCGATCTCTCCGACTGCCGCGGGTGCATCCGCCACGATGCGCTCCGCCTGGCTGCCGTCCTCCATCTCCACCTTGCCCAAGCTGTGCACGTTCACCAAGTTGCGCACGAAGTCCAGCGTCTCTTTCTTCGGCCGGAACACGACACCGAGAGGCCAGCCGTTGTCGTACATGACGGAACTGATGGCACGGAGCGAACCTTCCCACTGGGAATGCGGTGCCGGGTCCAGGATCATCCTACCGGGGTTCTTGGGTTCGGGCAGCGCGAGGCCCTTGCCGTCACACACGAATCGCCGCGTCCCGTTCTCCACTGCCGAGCGCATCGTCTGCTCGATGGAGTAAAGGTTCGGACGCTTGGCGAGCACCTTCGTGGTCACAACGGAGTCCATCCCCTCCAGCGAGGCCCTCATCGTGACATCCATTTGGAAAGACTGTAGCTTGGCGAACGCATCGGGCAGTGCGCTCAGCTTGGCCACTGCCGCAGGACCGTTTGTTTGGACAAGCAGCGACAGACCGAGAACCAGGGGAGCCATCATTCGGCTTTCTCCTGTGCGCGGGGATTCCAGACAGTTTCCCTCTCGCCAGCCAGTGCCAGCACGGCCCGCGACATGGCGAAGAGCAGGTCGGACAGGCGGTTGAGATACCTCAGCACTTCGGCCCGAACGCCTTCCTTGCGATGAAGCGTCACGACCGTTCGTTCTGCTCGGCGGCACACGCTTCTGGCAAGGTGCAGTTCAGCGGCTCCAGCTCTGCCCGCAGGCAGTACGAAGTTCCTCAATTCGGGCGCAGCGGCCTGGTAGCTATCGATCTCGCCTTCCATCCGCCTCACGTGCACCTCTCCGAGCATCGCGTTTCTTCCGACCGATGCCAGCTCGGCACCTATCTCGAACAGCTCGTTCTGTATACGTTCGAGCACCTTGCCAAATTCCGGGGCCACGGCGTTTCGCGCGAGCCCGATGCAACAGTTGAGCTCGTCCACCTCGCCATACGCGGCGACCCGCACGTCGTCCTTGTCCACCGTGCCGCCGCCGAAGAGCCGCGTAAGCCCCTGGTCCCCGATGCCCGTATACAGCTTCATCTCGGGTCGGAGTCTACCTCGGGCGGCTCACTCCTCCCAGCGATAGTTGGACAGCTCCTTCTCGTCCCACCCTTGCTCGCCTACCAAAGGCAGGAACTGGCAGCCCCCGTACTCGCGACGGAGCACTCGTCCGTCCGGCGTCTTCTCCACCAGAACCAGCTCCTGCACCGCACGGCTGCCGACCGGGCCGACGATCCTGCCGCCCGGTGCGAGCTGGTCCTCGTAGGCCTTGGGCATCTTCGGCGGACTGGCAGTGAAGAGGATACGGTCGAATGGAGCCTCCTCCGGCAGCCCGATGGAGCCGTCGGCGCACAGCACCCGGGCGTCGTACCCGTGGCGTCTCAGGTTGTTCTGCGCGATGGCCGCGAGGCGAGGCACTCGCTCCACAGTGATCAGGTTCGCTCCGAGCTCGCATAGGATTGCCGCCTGATACCCGGAGCCGGCGCCGATCTCGAGCGTCTTCTCGCCCCCTTCGATGCGGAGCAACTCGGCCATCATCGCTACCATCAGCGGCTGCGAGATGGTGGCGCCGAACCAGATCGGCAACGCGCAGTCGTCGTAGGCGAACGCGCGGTGTCGGCGGGGAACGAAGTGGTGGCGCGGAACTTTGCGCATGGCGGCCAGCACCCTCGGGTCGGTGATGCCGCGAGCTTCGAGCTGCTCTCGCACCATTCGCTCGCGTAGCTCTTCGTAGGTTTCCCTCATTCGCTCCCCGGCACGGGACGGTACAATCGGCTTCGTGACAAGAGAAGAAGCTAAGCAAATCCTCGATCGTGCCCTCTCGTTCGTGTCCGCCGACGAGGCCACCGCACTCCTATCGGAATCGTCGGAAGCCGCGACCCGCTTCGCCAACAGCGAGATTACTCAAAACGTCGCCCGTTCTGACATGAAGTGCGAGATTCGCGTGGCGTTCGGCAATCGCGTCGGCAGCGCGAGCATCAATTCCTTCGACGACGAATCGCTCCAATCCGCCGTGCAGAGAGCGGAGGCGATGGCGAAAGTCGCAGCCCCCGACACGGAGTTCGTGCCGTGCCCCGGCCCAGCCGAAGCCCCCGAGGTGCGGGCCTTCGACCCCAGCGTGGCCAGCGTGGACCCGATGCAGCGGGCGGACGCCGTGAAGACCGCGGTGGCAGAGGGCGACCGAGCGGGCGTCAAGCTCGCCGGCTCGTTCACCGCGCGCACCACCACCGAAGCGCTCGCCAACACGAAGGGCGCCTTCTTCTTCCACCCGGAGACCTTCGCCCGATTCGTGTGCACGGCGATGACCGACAGCAGCTCCGGGTGGGCCGAGGGGGTGAGCCATCGCCTCGGGGACATAGACCCCGCAGCGCTCGCCGCAAGGGCAGCCAACAAGGCCAATGCGGGCCGCGACCCGGTAGAAGTGGAGCCCGGCGACTGGACAGTGGTGCTGGAGCCGCCCGCGGTGGCAGACATGCTGGTGTTCATCGCTTACTCCATGGATGCCAAGGCCGCCATCGAGGGGCGGAGCGTGTTTGCAGGCAAGGAAGGGACCGACGTGGCCGGCCCGCACGCGCTACTATGCTCCGATCCCGCCCATCCGACCTGCCCGGCGACCCCCTTCCACACCGACGGTATGCCCGCGCACCGTGTGGAGTGGGTGCAACAGGGCCGGCTGAACACGCTCTCCTACGACCGTTACTGGGCCGAGAAACAAGGCAAGCCCTATACCGGCGCCCCCAGCAACTTCGTGATGGCGGGGGGGCAGGCGACAGAGGAGGAGATGATCTCGAGGGTAAAGCGTGGCCTGCTGGTAACACGCTTTTGGTACATCCGGCACGTGGACCCGATGCAGCTCATACTGACCGGCATGACCCGAGACGGGCTGTTCCTGATCGAGAACGGCGAGGTGACGCGGGGCGTGAAGAACCTGCGCTTCAATGAGAGCCCGCTCATCATGTTGAAGAACGTGGAGGCGCTCGGAAAGCCGAAGCGGTGTGGGTCGTGGGCACCCATCGAGGCCCCCGGCATCTTGGCACACGCCTACACGTTCACCAGCGGCACGTCGTTCTAGGTGCGAGAGTGTTCGAGTGCTGTCATGACATCTTTCTCTTCGTGCATCTCTTGGCTCGGGACTGCCATAGTGGGCCTAAACCGTCCGACACGATGTCGAGACCGCCATGCTTTGCTCGTTGATGCCGCCATGTTGAGCCTGCTTTCCGTCATGCTGAGCCTGTCGAAGCCGCAAGGCTGGACCTGCCGAGACCGTCATGCCGAGCCTACTTACCGTCATGCAGGCCCTACTTTCCGTCATGCTGAGCCCGTCGAAGCATGCAATCGTGTGCCGCCCGGTGTCGTGATGCCGAGTTTTGTCGAAGCTAACGTCATGCTGAGCTTGTCGAAGCTAACGTCATGCTGAGCTTGTCGAAGCATGCAACCGTGTGCCGCCCGGTGTCGTGATGCCGAGTTTGTCGAAGCTAACGTCATGCTGAGCCTGTCGAAGCTAACGTCATGCTGAGCCTGTCGAAGCATGCGTCCGTAAGCCGCGAGCGCAGCATGTGGAAGCGCGAACATGCGGTGGGTGATGTCATGCTTCGACAGGCTCAG